>JBFMGH010000075.1:0-12596 GCA_040752795.1 Cyanobacteriota bacterium | reverse complement strand
TGGAATGGCATTTGATTTTGTTGTTGGTTTCCACCGCCTAGCATTTGCATCATCATTTGCATAAACATACCCATCATTTGCATCATCATTTGCATAGGATGAGGCTTCTTCTGGGGTTTGTTGCTATGATTTAAAATGCCATCATCTTTAAGGTCTCCACCCATTCTTTCCATTTTCTGCCCTAAAGCTTTATTAGCAGCTAATGGATCATTTTGTTGGCCTTGCTGAGGCTGTTGAGCTTGCTGACCTTGTTGGCCTTGTTGTGGGTTCAGCATTTGCAACAGCATTTGCATCATCTGCTGCATCATTTGCATCATCATTTGCATAGGATTCATTTGCTGTTGCTGTTGACCTTGTTGTTGTGGACGTGGTGGGGGTGGTGGAGGTGGCTGCTGTGGCATGCCCTGTGCATTTCCAGCACCTGCTGCCGCATAAGCACCGCCAGCGCCCGCTGCCGCGAAGGCTCCATTAGGGCCTGCATAAGCTGTAGCAAATGCACCGCCACTTGCAGCTTTATCTAAAGCACCAAACGTATTTGCAAATGAAGGTGGGCCTTGCGTAAAGTTTGCAGGACCGGCACTAATCATTGTTGTTTGATTAGAACCACTTTGAACTCTCATTATGGATAACATGGTTGAGCTCATCATTGCATCAATTGACATAAGTAACCTCCCAAATCTCTCCCGTTATATCTCTCATTTATACTTACATATCATTTAAAAACCGCACTTAAGCATGGAAAAATACTTTTTCCTATAAATCCTCCTTTTCTTCCTAATTTCCTAATACAAGAACACGATTGAGCAAACTAACCAGAGGTTAGGCACAATAAAATATTAAATTTACCTCCAAATTCATCTAAATAAATTCCTTATATTTATAAAAACAATCTTGCCTTTTCGATTGCCTGAATTTTTTAAATTAATGCTCAATTGGCCTTTTAAAATATTACAAAAAACCACCGTTTTACGTATTATTAGCGCAATATTTATTTAATGGCTATATAAGGAGTATATAAAAGATCAATCTATTAATTTTACAATTATCATACTTAGCAAAACTTAACATTCACTGTTGTTTTAAGTATTTTATTAAAATGAACAGAAAGATATAGTAAACGCATGAAATTATGAGACCTAACTGGAAATCATGAGGGTGTTAGGCCCGCCTTCGGCGGGCATAACACCCGAACCCTTTATTTTCTTGAAGTCTATTTTATTTATGCGTTCATTATAGATTGAAAGCCTGCGCAATAGACCAGTTAAAAATGATATAGTAATACATATGTCTTGCTGTGATAAGTTTGATGATTTTATTTAATTTATTGTTTAAATTATTGTCAAAAAAAAGCAGGTATTATAACCTGCTATTTCCTTACATCCTTTAAAAGAGTTATGCTTGTAAGTATTGCCTGAATATACTTCCATCTAATTGACCATTGTCAATAGTATCCATGCCTGCAAACATCATCATTAAGCCCTGCATAAGTTGCATAGGATGAGGTGGCCTATGTGGTTTTGGTTTATTGCTACCATTAATTATTCCATCATCCTTGAGGTCACCTCCAATACGTTCCATTCGAGCACCCATCATTTTGTTCATTGCCATTGGGTCATTTGGATTAACGTATTGTTGCTGATTTTGAGGCATTGGTTGTTGTTGCTGTTGATTAAGGCCAAGAAATGCCATAATCATTTGCATAAACATCATCATCATTTGCATTAACTTTTGCATAGGATTTTGTTTTTTGTTGCTACCATTGATGATGCCATCGTCTTTTAAATCCCCGCCTATCTGTTCCATTTGAGCACCCATCATTTTATTCATTGCTAATGGGTCATTTGGATTAAATTGCATTCCACCCTGAAGTTGAGCCTGAATAGCCATTTGCATGCCCATCATCATCATTGTTTCTGCAGCTGCTGAGGCCATAACACCTTCCAGGCCAGCTGGAGCTTGTGGCATTTGAAATGAGTTATTGTAGCCCATTCCAGGGTTGTAATTATAGTTGTAGTTGTATTGAGGTTGACTAAAAGTATTCTGGGGTTGTGACCATTGATCTATTAACCCTAAACCATGATTTAATGCAGCTAATGGATCCCCCTGGCCTGTAAGATATTGCTGTTGAGAATTAATAAAATAATCATTAAAACTATTTTGCTGATAGGTCAGGCCATTGCTGCTGATGTTATTCTGATAACCGTAGTTCCAATTTAAACCGATAGATGTCATGCTTCCTCCAGTATATGTTTTTTGATATTTTGGTCGAATTAGTAGTGCAATGCTAAATTTCTTATATGCATAAAAACAATCATTTTCAAAAAGTTGATAGTCTAAATATTCTTTATTTGAATTTTTTTTTACTAAAAAATATTAAATAGCCAAAGTTATTTAATATTAAGTTTATTGGCCGTGTTTTTAGCAGAAAGCATTGTGTAATATTTGTTTACATATTAGGTGTTTATATTCAGAACAACTTATTAATGATACTGGTCAACAAATAACTGGCCAACATTATGTTGGGTAAAATCTATTATCCCAATCCATGGAAGTAATCGATATATGGCTTTAAATTATTCTAGGGTGCTTAAAACACCATCCCTCAATTCTCTGGAATCTATCATTACTTTCAAGGATCAGTATAATACAATTTTTCAATGATTTATAATAACAAAAATCAAAAAAGCTACTTTGTTGATAAAGTAGCTTTTTTGTATATTTAATAAATGTATTTTTACGGATTGATATATTTTCTTGGGTTTACGGCCTGGCCATTTTCTCTCACTTCGAAGTGTAAATGGTTTCCAGTGGAATAGCCAGTGGAACCAACCCCACCCAGGTGTTGACCAGCGTTAACTTGCTGTCCGTTTTTAACGTTAAGAGAGCTCAAATGAGCGTATCTTGTGGTTACTCCATTGCCATGGTCAACTATGACCATGTTGCCATAACCGCCTCTTTTGCCAGCAAATACTACCTTGCCATTGGCCATGGAGTTAACTCTGGTACCACCAGGTGCAGCTATATCAATACCAGTGTGCATTTTGCGTTTGCCAGAAATTGGGTGAGTTCTCATTCCAAACTCAGATGAAACCCTTCCTTTTGTTGGAGAAGATAGCCCTTTGCTATTGATTGGTGCATTGGGTTGATTAGATTGGCCAACATAACCAGAATTATTACTTCTAGATGTGTTGCCTGAACGAGCTGTTGCAGATGCTCTACCAGAACCTGCACTGGCAGAGGTAGAAGCGCCGCCGCCATTGTTGCCATAAAGGCCGGCCATTTGAGATGGGCTGTTGTATGAATTATTGTATGGACTGTTAGATTGATTATTCATACCCATTTGTTGTGGATCCATACCAAACATTCTCATCATCATTTGCATCAGCATCATCATGAATTGCATCATCATCTGCATCATTTGCATCATAGGATTCATTTGTTGCTGTTGTTGTCTCTTATGACTTCCATTGATGATACCGTCATCTTTAAGATCTCTACCGATTTCTTCCATTTGAGCGCCCATCATCTTATTCATAGCTAATGGGTCATTTTGTTGATAGTTGTTATTCATTGGCTGGGTTGATGCAGCTGCATATGAACCTCCTGATGAAGCAGCAGCAAATGCCCCATTTGGGCCAGCATAAGCTACAGCAGAAGAGCCATAATTATTATTTGGATTAGAAAATGGTGAATAAATGTTTGATTGCTGATTTGAAAAATCTAATCCGTATGGATTACCACCATCATTGCCATCAATAATATTCATTGCAGACATAAAAGCATCTAATGGGTTTCCCAGGCCATTTAGAAAGCCGTTACTTGAACCCATTAAAGAAAAATTTGCTCCGGAAGATGAACCTGCAAAAGTATTATTGATATTATAGTTAGTATTTAGACTGAATCCCCACGAAAATGAACCAAATGTCATAGATCTCTCCCCTTATGTTAAATTTTTATGAAATTGCACATAACAAGAGTTAAGTTCTCCTATATTTAAAAAAACAATCTCCTAAGTAAAATTGCGTATTAAATCACAAGTAATAATTATCAATAAACAAAAAAAATTGTGATGATTCTGAAATGCCTGTCTGTGAGAGGGTTGTGCTGGCTATAATAAAAAACAAATATGTGTTAATTTTTTTTAACTTTTAATGTTTATTATTCAACAAACAACTTCGTTTCGATATTTTGCAGGCTTACTAATACGTTCTTATATGCCATACTATTGATTATTATTTATAGAAGGAATTATTTATTGATTAAAGAGTTATTATGCTTTGTTATAATTTAAGTATTATAAAAATTCAGGATAATTAATATGAAATTATATGACGTTATTTCAAATAAACTGTATGGTTCAGGCTTGCCGTCAAATGATAATGAATATTCAAGATGGGATGATTTTGACAGTGTTGTTTCATTAACTGAACCATTTCGATTAAGATACCTTGAGAATGTTAACTATGAGAAAAAATTTAATGTTTTAAAGTCTCCCATAGATGATTTTGATGCTCCGTCATATGAACAGGGCCATGATATATGTGACTGGATACATAAAGAACTGGAACAAGGGAAAAAAGTTGTTATTCATTGTTTTATTGGTAGGGGGCGTACAGGCACATTATTGGCCTGTTATTTAATTAAATATTGTGATTATTCACCCGATGAAGCAATAAAAGCCGTAAGAAAGAAAAACCCTGAAGCCATTGAAACAAGGCCTCAGGTGAATTTCGTAAAAAACTTTAAATAAGATTTTAATAAGTTAAACTTAAAATCTGATTTTCTTTTTCTGATTCAACATAAAAGCTATTAATTTGAGCCTTAATGTAATCATCATCGTGGCCAACTCTTAATATTTCGATATTTTTATTAAAAAGTGTGCCTACATCTTCAACATGAATACTTATGGTGTCATCAAGGTCAAGATATATGGAACGATTCTCATTATCTAATTCTGCATTTGTAATTTCGTGCTCCTGACCATCCATTTTAATTTTTACTTTATCTAATGTTGAAGTCATTTTAGTCTCCTTATATTAATCCTGATCTGAATTTAAATTTGAATCAAGATTTGAACAGATTATATTGTAATTATGTTTAATGTGGCAAATTGTTTAAGATAAGTTTACAAATCAGAGGGGGCTTAAAAACAATTAAAACGCTTAATATAAAAAGTTATTAACCAATTCATATTTGTTTAAATATCTTCATTAAAAACTTTTACATTTTTTTGTTTACAATTAGCTTTTATCATGCCTTATAAAGCTTTTTTAAAGTCTTTAATTAGTTAAGAGAGTTCTGTACTAATTAATATTAATAATATATCCGATATTAGTCAGACTGTCAGGAAGGGTATAAAGCCCTGTTGCACAAGCCTTTTAGACCAGGGACAGCTTATGTGTTTTTTCAGTTCTTTAAATATTTATATAACCATGCCCCAGGCTTTATATTAAGAATTTTATTTTTTAACTCATTTTAAAATTTATATTATTTCTAATATAATTAACACGGGTACTCTTGGGAGGAAAATAATGGAGAAGAAAATATTAAGCTATATACCTAGGGTAATAGAAGAATCTGCTAAAGGTGAAAGATCTTTTGACATATTCTCCAGATTGTTTAGAGAAAGAATTATATTTTTAGGTACACCCATAGATGATGATATATCAAATATTATTGTTGCCTCCCTTCTATTGCTTGATAGTGAGAATCCAGAAAAAGATATAATGCTTTATATTAATTCTCCGGGGGGTACAATTACTGATGGATTGGCAATATACGACACCATGAAGCATATCAGGGCTGATATATCAACAATATGTATGGGCGGAGCTTCGAGCATGGCCTCATTGATATTAGCAGCCGGCACCAAGGGCAAAAGAATGGCCCTTAAGCATTCCAGAATTATGATTCACCAGCCTCATGGCGGGGCGTCGGGTCAGGCTTCAGATATTTTAATTCAGGCAAAAGAAATCACAAGATTGAAGAGATTAACAACTCAGCTTCTAGCTGATTGTGCAGGCCAACCATATAAAAGAGTAGAAAAAGATAAAGAAAGAGACAAATATATGACAGCCGAAGAGGCTAAAGAGTATGGTATTGTTGATAAAGTTATTGGCCCTGCCGTAGAAGAAGATGCAGAGAAAAAGGAAAAGCCTGAAGAATAATCTATTCTCCGAATAATGATAATTGTGAGCTGTCTACAGAAACTGCAAGTCGTTTTCTTACAGAAATGTATGCGGAGTCATCTTTAACAAGTTTTTCCATAAGATTTTGGGCTCTATTAATAACATTTTTAGGGAGTCCTGCCATTTTAGCTACCTGTATTCCATAGCTTCTGCTGGCTCCTCCTGGTATAACTTTATGTAAAAATTCAATTTCGTCATCTTTTTCAGCAATAGTAACTCTGAAATTAGCTATCTGAGGGTAGCTTTTTTCTAATACATTCAGCTCATGGTAATGTGTTGCAAAAATGGTTTTTGCTCCAATCTGTTCGGCAATATATTCAGTAACTGACCAGGCAATTGCAACTCCATCAAAAGTACTGGTTCCTCTACCAATTTCATCAAGTAATATCAAGCTTTTATTGGTGGCAGAATTAAGAATATATGCAGTTTCATTCATTTCAACCATAAATGTTGATTGGCCGGTGGCTAAATCATCAACTGCACCGACTCTTGTGAAAATCTGATCTAATATGCCTATTTGGGCATATTCTGCTGGCACAAAGCTACCTATTTGTGCGAGTATAGCAATAAGTGCCATCTGGCGCATATAAGTTGATTTGCCGGCCATATTTGGCCCTGTTAGAATTATGATTTGAGGTGAAGAAGTATCAGTTATGTTTGAACATAAAGTCAATCCATTTGGTACATAACTGCCAAATGGCAATAGCTGTTCTAATACCGGATGTCTTCCATCAATAATTTCTATAGTATCTGAATCATCAATAACAGGTTTGCAATAATTATACTCATTTGCAATGTTTGCAAAAGATAACAAAACATCAATTATTGCAATGGCCTTTGAAATCAATCTTATTGTGGAAATACTACTTTTTAAACTATCTCTCAGTTCAATAAAAAGCTGATACTCAAGCCCTGCAACTTTTGTTTGAGCGTTTAGAACCTTGTTTTCATATTCTTTTAATTCGGGAGTAATATATCTTTCTGCATTAGTTAAAGTTTGCTTTCTAATATAATTATCTGGCACAAGATCTGAATTTGCGTGGGTTATTTCTATGTAGTATCCAAAGGTTTTATTAAAACTTACTTTTAAAGATTTAATACCAGTTCTCTCTTTTTCTTCAATTTCATAATCAGCTATCCAATTTTTTCCACCCGTTAAAAGTTCTCTGTATCCGTCCAGTTCTGAGTTAAAGCCGTCTCTAATAATATTGCCTTCTTTTAATGAAGAGCTAGGGTCGTCTTTGAGTGTTGTTTTAATCTTTTCAGCAAACTCTATAATAGAGTCAGGGACATAAGATAAAGTTTGCATAAAGGGAGACCTGGCTTCATTAACTATGTTAGCAAGTTCTGGTAATATTAATAAAGAATCTTTAAGTGCTACAAGCTCTCTGGCATTGACACTATTGTTACCAACTCTGGTAGAAACTCTTTCAAGATCATTAAATTTAGATAAAATATTTTCAAGATTGCAGGTTAGTTGCTTATTTTGAATAAATTCTTCTACTGTATCAAGTCTAAAATCAATTTCCTTTTTGTTTTGCAGCGGTTGATCAAGCCATTGCCTAATAAGCCTGCCACCCATAGATGTTTTGGTTCTGTCTATAGACCATAATAAGCTACCATGATAAGACCTGTCTCTTGCAGTGCGGGTTAATTCTAGATTTTTTCTGGTAATATTATCTATTGCTACATATTTGGTAATATTATATGGAGTTATAACATCAAAGGAAGGCATTGAATCTTTTTGAGTTTCTTCAAGATAATCTATAATAGCAGCAGCTGCCATTGTTGCATTAGGTTTTTCTTCGCAGCCAAATGCTTCAAGAGAATTAACCCTGAAGACTCTTTTTAAATCTTCGCTTCCATCTGCAAGATTAAAGCTGTAGTTAGGTCTTAGTGTGCAGGATGTATGTGTTTTAACAAATTGAGATATTTCCTGTGGTAAATCTGGTACTTCTTCGGGAACTATTTGAAACTCATTAGGTTTAATTTTTTTAGCGGGTACAAGTAGTTCACTTGGGTTAATTCGGCTTATTTCAGTAATTAGTAATTTATCATCCAGTTCAGTAATGTAAAATTCACCTGTTGTAATATCAACATAGGCCAGTCCAAAAGATTTTGGATCTTTTTTATTGCTAATAATAGCAGCAAGAAAATTATTTTTTTTAGCTTGTAGCATATAAGGTTCTGTAATAGTACCGGCTGTAAGTATTTTTACAATTTGTCTATCTACAAGGCCTTTAGCCAGGGCAGGGTCTTCAACCTGTTCGCATATACCAACCTTATAACCCTTTTCAAGAAGTCTGGGCATGTAAGATTCAAGAGCTTTGCAGGGTATTCCGGCCATTGGTACTTTGCCAAGGCTTCCGGCATCTCTTGCTGTTAATGTAATCTCAAGAATATTTGCAGCTATAATTGCATCTTCAAAAAATGTTTCGTAAAAATCTCCCATTCTATAAAGTAACACCAGGTTTTTATTTTGTCTTTTTATATTTAAAAACTGTTTCATCATTGGTGTTGCTTTGTCTATATCAACGGAAAAGCTATCTGAATTTGGGATTTTTATTTCTGTGCATTCCACAATCTTGTCCTCAAAATATTTTTAATGTTAATAATATACCTGATTTACTAAAGTTAAATTTTATTGTTCAGGAAGTATATTAAGAACCATTCCTATTAAGATACTTGTTAATTCTTAATTTTAGTATGTATTTAGATGTAAATAACTGTGATTATATTGAGAAATGACTTAATTTCAATATTACAGCCTTCATACAGAAGTATAATAAAAAAATGTTTTACTCGAAAATTAAATCTAATATAATTTAAGAATTGATACATAAAAAATCTTGAGTTAGGGAGTTTTATAATGAAAGGTTTCTTGAAAGTATTTCTTATAATATTAGCTGTTGCTATTATCAGCTTGTTGCTGGTTGGAGGCATTTGCTGGTATACAGGTTCTTCTTTATATGATGATATTAAACAACAGGCAACAGTTAATGACCCTAAGCTCGATGAAGCTAGGGCTAAGTCTATTGTGGGATATACTCTTCCTGTTAATTATCAGTTGTTAAAAGCTATTGATATTAATGTTTTAGGCTTTGGATTAAAGTCTGCAATGTTTCAGTATGTTCCAAACAGTCAGTTTCTTATTCTAGCTGAACCTCCTAAAATGCTTATAAATATTGATGAAACTAATTTTAAATCTAAATTAAGCCCTGAAGAAGTTGAAAAAGCTTTAAGGCAAAGTGGGCGTAGTGATGTAACTATTGAAAACTTTACTGTAGTTAATGAAGGTACTATTCCCACTGCTACAAGGGAGATTCCTTATGTGGAAGTTAAAACAACAATTAAAAATCATCGTACAGGAAACATTGTTGAATTTGAAGGTATAATTTCTGTCATGACCTTTTCAAATGGAAAGAAAAATGTTATATTATTATCTGGAAATAAGTCTGGTAATTTTGATATAGCGGCCGCAAAAGACTTTATAAAAACTATAGATATTAATTAGGGAGATTTAATATAAATGACTGAGGAAGAACTGCAAAAACTACTTGAAAATGAAGAGTTATTAAAAAGATTAGATGTTAAAACTTTGGTTCTTGATCTTTACAGTAAACATATTGCTACTGAAGAGCTGGTAAGAACTTTTATGCAGAAATTACCTGAACTTGATGAGGCTTATGTTAAAAGATTCTTTTATATGAAAAGAAAATAATTATTTAATATAATGAATGCAAATAATTAATAATAAAAGCCAGATAAGTCTGGTTTTTTTATGCCTATACTTATCCTTGAAAGTAATCTATAGATTCCTATAATAATTTAAAGCCATATATCGTTTACTTCCGTTGATTGGTATAAATACACAAAATGCACTGCAGCAATTTTGATCGTTACAAAAATTTTATTATGGATTGATATAAGAGACCGCTGCATAACTAATGTTTTATAAAATCAGAGAACAGTGGTTAAGGAGGGGAGCCCGACACTATTTCTCTACTACCCTAGCTTTTTTGAGAATATATACACTTATGCACAAGTCTTTATAAAGTGTTATTTTATTCTTAAACTTACTTTTTTAACGGTTTCTTTAAAGCTTCTTGTGCCATAACCATGGCTGATTAATTGTTTTAATTGTGTATTGCTAACAGGTATCATTCCTGACAGTAATGTCACATTGTATTTTGAAAATACTTCTTTTGATAAAGGCGTTGAAGGACCAAGAATAACTACTTCATTACAGTTTCTGGTAATTTCTAACAAAACATCAATACTATTATCAATAATAGAAGTTGCACTAATAAGAGCAACTTGAAATTCAGAAATCAGATTTTCTAATTGTTCAATAGGTAAAAAGTTGTCAGATGTTTTTTTTTCAAATATACAAAGCTTATTAGACTTTTTACTTAGTGTTTTAACCAGTGGAGAAAAGTAACCTATCATGGCAATATTATCAGTTGGTTTTAAATGGATAATATCAGTAATGTCTCCAGTTATTAAGTCGGGTAACGAAATGTTTATAAGTGCATTGACAGATGCAAGTGCAGCACAGGATAAAATTCTGTTATCATCACCAAGATTTAATATTAATTTATCAGCAGTTTGGCCAATATATAATTCTCCACCTAACCCGGAACAGCAATCATTAGTCAGTTCTTTTGGTGTATATGCCAGGCCAAGCTTATCGTTGTCTATTTCTACACAGCAGTATGCATGACCCAGTCTTAAATCAGTTATAATATGATTTTCGGCCTTATTAACTAATAAATTTATAAAATCTCTTTTTATCAAAATTTTTTCCTATCTATATTAATTAATACTCTATATATTCTTTAAAATATATGTCTTTAAAAACTGTTCGTTCAAATTCATTTTTGTTCTCAAAAAACCAAGACAAATATCAATTCATACAGTATCATTAACATATGGAAACCGGAAGTATTATAACGATTATTATGACACCATTATTTGGTGCATTGATTGGCTATTTTACAAACTGGCTTGCAATAAAAATGCTATTCAGGCCATATACTAAATGGTGTCTTAATTGGCAAGAACTAAATATTAAGTTTGATATACCTTTTACGCCAGGCTTGTTCCCGAAAGAACAGGCAAGGCTAGCCAGTAAAGTTGCTCAAACTGTTACTCATCAGTTACTAACACCGGATGATATTAGAAATATTACCGTTAAATTAATTACCCCTGATAACATAGATCTTGCTGTTGATAAAATTGTAGATTCTATTCTAAAAGAATTTCAGAATATTCGTAAGTTAAAAGATATTTCTGTAGAGATTGCCCAGCTTATTTCAGCCTTTTTAAAACAAAGTGCCCCGGGCATTATAGAAGATGCTACTAGAAAAAGCCCTCTTGTCAGAGAATTTCTTGATAAAGCCTTTGATAATATTATTTTAAACTTGCGAATACCTGAAAAAACAGCACAATCAATTGCTGATTCTTTTTTTGATCATATTGCAACTCCAAATACAATTAGAAATTGGCTATTAAATATACTATCTGAAGAAAATATACTTAAATTAAATAAATTAGTTCAGGAACATTCAAAAGGCGGATACTACATAATATCAAGAGTGGTTACTGTTAAGAGTATACTTGAAAATATTAAAGAATATCTCAAAACAGACCCTGAAACAGCCAATGAAACTATAGAAGAAGTTATCAAAAAAGTTAATTTAAAAGATAAAATAGCTTTATCTCTTGTTAATCTTGATTTACACAATTTACCTTATTCTACTGTAGCACTTCTACGTAAGTATTTTGTTGATTTATTAACCCAGTATTTAATAGATAATAGTAAACAACTTGGTGATAAGTTCTCTACGGAAGATATGACACAAATTTTAACTGACAGAATTATTAGATTTGATGCCTCTGCTGTAAATTCTCAAACACTTGATACTATTAAACGTGAAATAGCTTCATTTATAGGTAAATATCTGGAAAGAGAAGTTGGAAACCTTATTGAACAAGCTATTCCGGCACTGGGCCTTGATCAGGTGGTTTTTGAAAAGGTTGTTAAATTTTCTCCGAAAAGGCTTGAAGAAATAATAATGGATTTATCTAGAAAAGAACTAAGTGGCATTCAAATTATCGGAGGCATTATAGGTTTTGCAATAGGCTGCCTTTCAGCGGTTATGAACCTGCTTGTATAACAACCTGTGCTTTTAGCCTCTCGTAAAACCCTGTGCAGAACTTTATAAATGCTTAACCCGGTTAATTCGTGAATTTGTTACAAACTCTCAAGGCTCAAGTAATGACTTAAGTTAAAGATTTATGCATTTAACACACTGTAAATATTTATACTAATCCTTGAAAATAATTTATAGATTCCAGGTTATAGAGGCAGGGTGTTTTTACCTGCTGCGCAGGTAAAAACACCCT
>JBFMGH010000074.1:0-28975 GCA_040752795.1 Cyanobacteriota bacterium | reverse complement strand
TAGCTATCAAACCTTCAACAGCATTTTGCATATCTTCAATAGAAAGATTATTTTCTATAACCACATCGGCCATGGCTCGTTTGAGGTGTTGAGGCATTTGAGCAGCTATTCTTTGCTTGGCTTCATCTTCATGCATGTTATCTCTTAGTTTAAGCCGATTTATTTGTTCTTCTTCTGCTGCATCAACCAGCCACACAGAATCAAACATATATTGCCTGTTATTTTCAAATAATAGAGGTATAACAACTGCTACTATATCGCTATTAGATTCATTAAGGAAGGTTTTAATTTTTTCATATGTATATGGATGAATAATAGCTTCCAGCTGTTTTAATTTATTGATATCTGCAAAAACTATTCTGGCGAGTTCTTTTCTCTCTATGCTATTATCTTCGTCATCAAGAACTACTTTTCCGAAAAGGTCAATAAGTTTTTGAATAATAAGCTGGTCATTTTTTAATATGTCGTGTACTATTTCATCAGCGTCTAAGGTGGGTATATTAAGGTTATCCAGAATTTTTCTAACAACAGATTTTCCACAGGCGATTCCGCCAGTTATTCCAATTTTATATGGTTTTTTATGTTCAGTAGACATGTTTAACAATAATTCTTTTTATGTAGCAGATATAAACCCAGTAACAATATTATTATATTTGGTAACCAGGCAGCAAGTAAAGGAGTTAATAAATTAAATTCTCCCAGAGACATACATAAAGCTCTCAGCATGTAGAACCCAAAAATTACTATCACGCTAAATCCAAGGCCTCTATTGAATCTTGACCGGGGCGGGCTTAGTGCTAAAGGCATGCCAGCTAGAACTACAAGTATACATGTTACAGGCATAGAGATTTTTTCGTACCATTTAATTTCCAGTGTTGCAGGTATGATGCCGCTGGTTTCTTTTTCCTCTTTGATGACCCGGGCAAGTTCAAAGAAATTAAGCTCTTTACTGCGGGGGTCTTTTCTTTCAATATCTACTTTTACAGGGTCTTTAAGAGATATTGTTTGAAAAGAGCTTGTATTAGTTACATCTCCGTCATTGGATACAGTGTATACTCTACCATTATGGAATTCCCATTCTTCAGGTTTGTTAAGTACTTCTTTAGCCTGTATAATTTTGGTTGTTTTTTCTTGAGTTTGATCAATAACAATAACATCGGTTAAAACGTTTTTTTTATGTTTTTTGACATAAAAGAGTCTGCGCAGAGAGTTATCATTGCCAAGTTCTTTAAACACAAAATTTTCGTTTTTCTTTGGCAGGTTTTTTTGAGTTATAGCCCAGAGCATAATATTTCTTGCCTGATAGTTAGCTTTGGGTACAATAACTTCATTTAACGCCAGTGTTATAAACGCAGTCATAATGCCAATAGTTATAGCAGGTACTATTAATCTATAAAGGCTTATGCCGAATGACCTTAGCGCAATAATTTCGAGGTTGTTATTTAAGCGATTATAGGTCAATATAACTGATACCAGCAAAGCCATTGGAAGTGTATAAACTATTATGCCGGGTAGGCGCAATGCAACAATAAGTATAGCCAGTTTAAATGGTATACCAAAGTTAGATATTTGCCTGACTACATCTAAAAAAGCATCCGATGCCAGCAGGACTGAGCCGAATATAACTACACCGAACAGAAATGTTTCAATTAGAGTTTTTAGTATATATTGATCAAGCTTTTTCAATAAAAATTTCCATTTGGTTTATTTATACCAGTATTACAGAAATTTAAGATACTCTAATTTTGTTTAATAGTCAAAATGTTGTGTTTTTTGTATGAAGATATAATTATCTGTCATAGAAAATATCGGGTAATCAGGGCAATTAGCAAAAATTTTTAAATTTCATAAAATGCTTATTAGCCATCCTGAATGTATCACACATCATCTGTTCTAGCTCCCAGGCACCTATAAGCAATTATGGTTAATAATTAAAACTCGCATCTTTTTTTAAAGCCACGACTCAATTTTTTAAATGGGCTAGGGATGATCTGTTATCAGGCCTGAACAGCATTATATCCTTAGAAGCAATCCCCAATAAAATAGAAATAATGAAAGCCTAACCATATATGATAGTAAAAATAATTATCCGTTTAGCTAGGGCCTTTGTATGTAAAACTATTATTGGTTTAACATGGCATAAATACTTATAAATACTTATAACAAAGGAGCTCAAATGTTATAAGTGACAATTATTACTAATAAATACTGTTAATTGCATGAATTAATGAACATGCTAAAATGTGCATATGACCACAATATTCATTAAATTATACAAATAAAGTATTTACAATAATATAAATAACTCTATTAGCAATCTAAAATAAAAACTATACTGTTGATTATATGTTTTCTCTTTTGCAAGTAGATGCACATACAAAACTCTTTCTGTCTTACGTTTTAGTTTTTTTCAGACACCATAGCCTTGAAAAAAAGAATTGTTAGTTGTAGTATTGCTCTAATCTATAATTAGCCAATTATAGTGGCTGATCCTCACTACAAAAATTTTACAAGTTATCAAGGAGTATTGGGTGATGAAAACAAACAACAAAAAACTACTCAGCTGGGTTGCTGAAATTGAAACGTTATGTAAGCCAGATAAGGTTTACTGGTGCGATGGTACAAAAGAAGAGTATGATCGTTTAATGAAAGAAATGGTTGACAGTGGAGCTGCCGTTAAATTAAATGAGCAAAAGCGTCCAAATTGTTTTGCGTTTAACTCACATCCTTCTGATGTAGCTCGTGTTGAGAGTCGTACATATATTGCTTCTCATACAGAAGATGAAGCAGGGCCAACAAATAATTGGATCGACCCTGTGGAGCTTAAAAAAACACTGACTAATTTTTATGATGGATGTATGAAGGGTAGAACTTTGTACGTTATTCCATTTTCAATGGGCCCAATTGGTTCTCCTATTGCTAAAATAGGCATTCAAATTACAGATTCTCCATATGTTGTCGATAATATGCATATTATGACCCGTGTTGGTAATAAAGTCCTTGAAACTCTTGGTGATGATGGTGACTTTATACCTTGCTTGCATTCTGTTGGTGCACCTTTAGAAGAAGGCCAGCAGGATGTTAAATGGCCTTGTGCACCGGTTGAAGAAAAATATATTGCCCATTTTCCTGAGGAAAACCTTATATGGTCTTATGGTTCAGGTTATGGTGGCAATGCACTGCTTGGTAAAAAATGTTTGGCTTTACGTATTGCTTCTAATATGGCTCGTAATGAAGGATGGATGGCTGAACATATGTTAATTCTCCGCTTCACTAATCCTGAAGGCAGGCAATATCATATTGCTGCAGCGTTCCCTTCTGCTTGTGGAAAAACTAACCTCGCTATGCTTGAATCTACTGTGCCGGGCTGGAAATGCGAAACTATTGGTGATGATATAGCATGGATGAAAATTGGTAAAGACGGTAGACTTTATGCTATTAACCCTGAAGCAGGCTTCTTTGGTGTTGCTCCTGGAACTTCTATGGATTCTAACCCTATGGCTATGCGTACACTTGGTAAAAACTGTATATTTACTAACTGTGTTGTCACTGATGATAAAGATGTATGGTGGGAAGGTATTGGTCATGATTGCGACGGCGGTATTGACTGGAAATATAACAGGTTTAAATCCGGTATGGTTGATGCTGATGGCAAAAAAGTAAATGGCGCTCATCCTAATAGCAGATTTACTGCTCCTGCTTCACAATGCCCATGCATTTGTGATGACTGGGAAAATCCAGCCGGCGTTCCTATAGATATTTTTGTTTTTGGTGGCAGACGCTCATCTACTATACCTCTGGTTCATCAGGCTTATAATTTTGATCACGGTGTATACATGGGGGCTACTGCTGCTTCCGAGCCTACTGCCGCTGCTCTTGACGTAGCTCAAAAACTTCGCTTTGATCCATTTGCTATGAAACCCTTCATTGGCTATCACGTAGGTGATTATATTAAGCACTGGTTTGAAATGGGCGATAGGCTGGGCGATAAGGCGCCAAAGGTATTCTATGTTAACTGGTTCCGCAAAACAAAAGAAGGAAAATGGTTATGGCCTGGCTATAGTGAAAACAGCCGTGTTCTTAAATGGATGTGTGAACGTGTTGATGGCAAGGTTGGCGCTGTGGAAACGCCTATTGGCTATATGCCTGATAAGGCCGACTTTGACTTTAACGGCCTCGATATCTCTGAAGAAGACTTTAATGAACTTATGAATGTTGATGTTGACCTCTTCCAGGCCAGCGTACCTGAAATCGAAGCTTTCTTTGCTACCTTTGGCAATAAACTTCCTGCTCGTCTGAGTGCACAACTCGAAGCCATTAAAAACCGTTTAAATAAGGCTTCAAGCTGTAACGTAAGATAATATTATTATAAATATAATGATATATTGTTGAATGCGCCCTTGCATGGGCGCATTCAAGTTTAAAAACATGCTCTTTGAAAAACCTTAATCTCAACCTGCTTATAATGACATATTAAAAAAATACTGAATTTACACACTGTTAATTCGGATGATAGTTCTCAGAAGAAGAATACAACCTCCTCGCTGATTCCTGATTTGTGAAGTGTCTGAATGAATAACTGTTTTTCTATTGTGAAAATTTCTTGTTCACGCAATTATTTTAATTAAATCAGCTTTAGTTAAACTTCCAACATTTATAAAAAAAATGGTATACATCGATTACAGCAAAATATCTGAATATCTGGATGAAGATTTTATCCCGTCTATTCTCTATGACCCTGATATATCACTGCAGGCCCTCAAACCTAAAAGTTTTAAAGATATTTTCGTTAACCCTTATTACTTAAAAGCCCTGCTGAGACTATTAAAAGTTTTTAGTGTGTTTTTAAAAATACTCATTGACTACTGGTATGATAAGCAAAAATGGACCTATTTTAAACAATGGATACTTACAGCAAGTATTGAACATGCTGAATCTATTAGAAGAACAAAAAGAGCCAGATGGCTCAGAGATAAAATATTAGAACTGGGACCTACATTCATTAAGATTGGACAGGCTTTATCAACCAGGTCAGATCTTTTAAGGCGTGAATATGTTAATGAACTTTCTAAACTCCAGGATAAAGTTCCTGCTTTTAGTCTTGAAATTGTCGAGCAAACTATTGTAAACGAACTCGGCAAACACCCGGATGAATTGTTTGATAAATTCTATACTACTCCACTAGCAGCAGCAAGCCTTGGGCAGGTTCATAGGGCAAAACTCATCACCGGTGAAGAAGTTGTTGTCAAAATTCAAAGGCCTGACCTCATTGAAATATTTAACCTGGATATAGCTATTCTAAAAAAGGTTGCTCGTTTCTGTAGAAAATACATGGCCTTTGCCAGAGATAGAAACTGGCCTGAAATCGTAGATGAATTCGGCAAAACTCTGTTCGAAGAAATTGACTATGTACTCGAAGCTAAAAACGCTGACCTCTTTGCTAAAAACCTTTCTGATCTCGATTTTGTCTATATACCTAAAACTTTTAAAAACCTAACAACTAGAAAAATTCTGACTCTTGAATATAAACCTGGCATTAAAATTGATGATATTGAAAGCTTTGACGATGAAGGTATCGATAAAATACGCCTCAGCCACAATTTGTTAGAAGTTTATTTAAAACAATTCCTGAACGATGGAATATATCATGCTGATCCACACCCGGGCAACCTCGCTGTTGAATGGAAATCAGAAAAAATTATATTTTATGACTTCGGCATGGTTGGCCGTATTGACCCTCAGACTAAATTAAAAATGTTAAGTGCTTTTATCAATATGGTCAATAGAAATGCTGACGAACTTTTGAAAGACCTCGTTTCCCTAAAAATGATAGATAGAAAAACTGCTGATTTCGAAAAAATTAAAAGCGTTATTCAATGGTGTTTCGATAACTACTATGATACACCATATGAAGAAGTTAGATTTGAAGAAATAACTGATGAACTCGCTGATATTATGTATGCTTTCCCTTTTAGACTACCAGCCTCTTTCACTTATATCGTTAGAGCTTTAGTTACTTTAGAAGGTCTCAGCATCAGGCTAAACCCGAGAATCAACTTCATGGAAATAGCTGTACCCTATGTTAGAAAATATCTTTCTAAATCTGAAATATATGAAATGTTCAAATGGACCTACACAAGACAGCTCTACAAGCGCCTGGTCGATAAACTATACACAGTATTTGGTATTGAGCTAAATGGTCGAGCTAAATCTCTTAATAACCTTAATATCCGAATCGATAGAGAAGATATGGAACTACTCAGAAAACAAATGATTAATGGTTTTGGCGTTATTGGCCTGGGCTTAATTATTGCCTTCTCATTTATCGCTTTATCTATAGTTGTAACGCTACTTAATAATATAATTGCTTCAGTTATATTCATTATTATAGTTCTTTGTACTTTGCCTGCTTACTTTGTCATAATGCTGGCAGTTCTTTTAAATAAACCAACTCGCCCAAAAGACCTTTTAAGAAAGCACCTGGAGCAAAAAAATAAATTTAATGACTACCACTAAAACTCAAATACAATTATCAATAATTTGATTTCAGAACAAGAACTTACCTCTTTAAATATTTTTAACAAAACACAACATAAACACACTGTCAGTATTCATAAAGGCTTATATATTGATAGCATTTTCTTATACCTTTTGTTACCTGAATACTTTTAAATTTTCTTTGTGCTTAACAGCTCTTGATATTGAATAATTTTTATTTAATTATTTACTAAAGAAAATAATTAACTTTATATTATTCTAAATAACCTCTAATCTTAAACTTTCGTTAGCCTCATATAAACAATTCTTAAATATTAGTTTAAATCTTAAATTATGAAAAACAAAAACAAGGAAAAATATTTAATTACTTCTGTATTAATAGCAATAATTTGCTTGATTTCTGCCTGTGATAGCATTAAAGGCATCGTTACCTCAACAAACCCTGCTATGGAACTCGAATTTCAAAAAGGTATTAAATATTTTAAAACCAAAAATCCACAAAATAGAATTACTGCTATAAATAAATATTTTGCCGTTATTGATGATCCAAGATCTAAAACTTATATTATTAAAGCCCTGGACGATAAAGATAGTCACGTTAGAGCTGCTGCTATTGATGCACTGGTTAAAATTGAGGGTCCTAAATCCCTTGACTATATTTTGAAAATGCTTTCTGATAATGATAGAAATAATGTCAATAAAACTAAAATCTGGATTAAAAATTTTGGCCCGCAAGCATCACCCATCATTCTTAATCAGCTTAAACAACCTGGCTTTAAAAATAAACAAAATGCTGTTATAGCTATGGGCTTTACCTCTGATGATGCAGTCATTGATGTTCTGGGTAGAATCGTTATTGACGAAAAAGACTATAGACTGAGGATCGACGCTATTAGATCTCTTGCAAAAATTAATACCACTGGTGCTAATTCTTATATTTCTGTCGGGCTGAAAGATAGGGTGTCAAAAGTAAAAATGGCAGCTTTAGAGAATCTTAAAAAAGATGAAACAGATGACTTTATAACACTTATTGAACCATTATTATATGATAAAAACCAGAGTGTTGTTATTGCTGCGGCTAAAGCACTGGGTGAAAATAAAAATCCTAAAGCTGTTCCGGTGTTATTTAAAAAACTCAAAGAGTGCGATGAAGCTGATGATATTGTTGATGGTATTACCGATGCTCTTTCTGAATTAGGTAATATGGCCTTTCATGATCATTATATTCAGGCACTTGAAGACCCTAAACAACTTGTAAGATTTGCTTCTATTAAAGCTGCCGTTGATTCTGACAATAAAAAATGGTCTGAACCTGTTATAATTTATGCTACTGAAAATGATATGCCAGAAATAAAAAATATGGCTGTTTATGCCTTAAGAAATACTCAAGCAAGTAAAAGTATTCCCAAAATCGTTGAAGCTTTTGCTGACAGAGACTTTACTGTAAGAATCAATGCTATTACAACTATCGCTAATTTACCTGAGGCCAGAGCCCTCGAAAAAGATATTCTACCTTTATTAGATGATGAAAGACTCGAAGTAAGAATTGCTACTATAGATTCTTTGCCTAAAATTGAAGCTAAATGGGCTTTAGATAATCTTATTAAAGTCATTAATGACAATTATGACGAAAATACCACTATAGCAGCCTGTTATGCTATTTCTAAACACAAAAGGAATGCTGTTGTAGCTGAATTATTAGGCCAGACAATGAATAGCTCAAATGCAAAAATTGCTAACGCCGCTACTAACGGGTTGGTTAGTATGGGAAGCTCTGTTGCCAGAAAAGTTTTGATAGATAATTTAAAATCAGATTCATCAGATATAAAAATAAGATCGACTAAAGCCCTAGAAAGATTAGGAGATTTTGCTTCTGTTGGTGCAATTAAAAACTTGTTAAAAGACCCTGATAAAGATGTTAGAAATCAGGCTAAATCTTCTCTTTATGTTCTGGCCAACAGAATGGATCTACATAATAAGCGAAAACCTTATAACGAACAATTTGATAATGAAACACCTTAAATTAAAACTACTTGATTAAAATAGGTGGTTTATATTGTTATTATACCAATCCATGGAAGTAAACTGCCTCTATAATCTGGAATCTATAGATTACTTTCAAGGATAAGTATAGACAATATAAACACACTTTTTGCATGTCCCGGATTATTCACAAAGTTTCGGAAATAGATCTTTGCCGAGGGCTCAAAAGGCCAGCAGGGCGGGACTTTTGGGCCCGATCCTCTAAAACCTGGTCCCTGTTGAATATTTACAGTGTGTTAAATGCATAAATCTTTAACTTAAGTCATTACTTGAGCCTTGAGAGTTTGTAACAAATTCACGAATTAACCGGGATAAATTTATTCGTTGAAATATTTTTTTTACAATCAGAACAATACAGGACAATATTAATATTTGTAAAATTCATGCTAAAACTAGGCAATTATTATTATTTAGGGTTCTTAAGTTATTAGTTGAAAAAAACAAAAGGTAAAAAAAATGCCTATCTCTCAAGTAAGATTTACAGGTATCTCACCCGGTAATAAAATTCATCAAATAAGAAAAGCTGTATCTAATAATGCATCACCGGTTGCATTTACTGGTGTAAATTATGGCAAGCTTTCCAGTGATGTTATAAAGAAAATTAATTTCCCTGGTATCTTGCAAGGCATTAAAGACGTTTTCAGAGGTATAATAAATCTTTTTAGACGTTCACAACCACACCTTCAAAAATTGAATGATGTCTTAGAAAGAAAAGCCGGAGATATCTGGAACAGAATTAGACCTGTCGCCCATTAGCAGTAATAAGACTTCTAGAACATATCTAATAACCAGGCTCTTTTGGCCCGGCATGGTTCTAGATGCCTTTTCTGAAATAAGTTCAGCTGATTACAAATTGTAAATTCTTTATTACAAAATAGCAAAAAACATTTTTCAGGCTCTTATAATAAGTACGCAATAGTAAAAATAATTGTAATACATTTTAAAAGTTTCGTTACGCCAATATAGGGAGTTAACAAAATGGCAGTACAATTTTCAGGTATAACTAACACTCCTCAGATGCAAAAGTCTACAGCACAAAGAAAAGTTGCTTTTACAGCAGCACCTAAAGCAGATGCAGTAACCTTTGGAAATGCCTTAGCATTAGAGAAAGTAGCAACATCTGAGCCAGCTAAGAGCTTTGTTAAAAAAGCAATAGAATTTGTTACAAGAAATCTGGGCAAAATTAAAGATTTTGCTATGAAGTTGTTCCAATACATTGCCAAGCCTATTCAGGCAATTATGGCCAGATTAAAAGGTAAAGGAGCAGAAAAAGCTGCAGAGACAGTAAAGCAAATAGTAGCATAGTATTAACTTAGATTCCAAACAAAAAATAAAATTTTTTACAAGAGGCTGTCCAGAAAGTAAGGACAGCTTCAACCTTTTTCAGATTTCCGTGTAATTATTATACTGATCCTTGAAAGCAATTTATAGATAAGGGCAGGGTGTTCTTACCCTGCGCACATTGGTGTCCGGTTATATTTTTCAGTTTTTGAAATAATTCTTTTTATAAAAAATGAGTGAGTGCAGCAGCTTTGTTGTAAGTGAATCCGGCCCACTGGCATGTGCCAGCCCTCCTCTATGAGGGGGTAAAGGGGGTGGGGCTAATGTAAAGCTACAGTTTAATTAACCTTTAACAAAAAAATAATTACAAACTATTTCTATTAAATTATTGTATTTATAAAATATTTTTCCTGAGAACATTCAAACGGCTTATACACTGTTATCAAAAGCTTTTAATGTGTCAGGTATTTTTTTTTACCGGACTCTACTGTACTGCGCAGATAAAAACACCCTAGAATAATTTAACCTGGATTATTCACAAAGTTTCGGAAATAGATCTTTGCCGAGGGCTCAAAAGGCCCGCAGGGCGGGCCTTTTGAGCCCGATCTTCTAAAACCTGATCCCTGTTAAATATTTACAGTGTGTTAAATGCATAAATCTTTAACTTAAGTCATTACTTGAGCCTTGAGAGTTTGTAACAAATTCACGAATTAACCGGGTTAAAACCATATATCGTTTACTTTTATGGGTTGGTATAGTATTTAAAGACTTGTGCATAAGTGGATAAATTATCAAAATAATTAAAGTAGTAGATAAATAGTATCTTAAGCTCTCCCTTCCTTAGCCGTAGATCTATAAAACATCATTTATACAGAGGTCTTATTTATAGAGCTTGCAAAGACTTGTAATGTAACGTTTTTATTAACAAAATAGCACAATAAAAATTCAGGGCTTTTTATGTAAAAAGAAAAGGTAGTATCTTTAATTAATTATTAATAAAGGAGTAGAGGTAATGGAAGTAAGATTTGCTGGAGCCAATCAAGTACAACCTTTAAAAAAAGTAGCCCCACAACAACAAGTTAAGTTTACTGGCGCACCTAAAGCAGATGTAGTATCGTTCACAGGTGTCGAGCAAGTTGCAAGTAAGTTTAAAATACCAGGAATGCAGATGCTTAAAAATGCTGTCAAGTTTGTAGGAGCACAACTGGGCAATCTGGTAAAATTAATAGTTGGTTTGCCAGGCAAGCTTGTAGGACTGGTTCAAAAGTTATAGAAATAATATAAAAACCAAATTTAGCTACCTTAACAAGTTTAGTTAAGGTAGCTTTTAGTTGAAAAAATTTTAATCTAAAAAAATCTTCGGTGCTCAGCGCTGGTTACTTATACCAATCCACGGAAGTAAACAATATATGGCTTTAAAGGCTACTATTATCTTGAATCTATAGATTAATTTCAAGGATCAGCATATCTATGTTTGAAGATTGGTTGCTGGCTGGCTTCGATGAAGGCTTTTCTTCAGCTCCTTTAAAAAGCGGCTGGATCCCTAAGCTAAGTGATCGGTTTGCATTCTTTATGAATGTTATCCTCAGAGAGTTAAACAACCGTGAGGATCTGGTAAATCAAAGTGCTTGCAATAAAAGATTCTAACGCTCAAGTCAGGGTAGCCGGACAAGATCCGCCTGTCAATCTCAAATATAGTAAAATTAATTGATTTTAATATGATCGACATGTGAGTGGTAATTAGTTATATTAAACTAATATGAAGCATTATTTTCCGAGAAAAATAAAGACACTTGTAGCAATAGATGGTTCAACAAATTGCTGGGCATGGCTTAAAAAAATTAAGCATCATATTAATATTGACAATTGTAGAATTACTTTAATTATTGTTCCGAAGTCTTTTGAGGAAGTAGATAAGGCAAAAAAAATCCTGGAACTAACTCTTGAATTTATGGATGATGAAAATTTCTTATTTATGCACGAAGATTCAGTAATTAAGGTTGGAGAAGCTGCAAAAATTATTATTGATTATGCCAATGAACACAATTTTGATTTAATTGTTCTTGGTTCTCATAACAAAACAAAAGTAGAAAGGTTTTTTATGGGTTCAGTTAGCAGTATGGTGGTTTTAGAATCTCATGTTCCAGTATTAGTTATGAAGATCTGAGCCCATGGCCATTTTTAGACTTTTAATAAAATAAATATTTTTATTTTGATCTTTAATAGAAAATCTTACAAAGTTTTTATCAAGAGGGTGAATTAAAATTTTATAGGGTAAAAGTCTTTCTTGTAATTCATTAGAGTCAAGAACGGTGCTAAATGTTATAGAATTAGTTGATGATTTGATATAAAATAAGCCCATTTCACTTAAATATTGATATAAAGAGCTCTTTTGTTCTTGAATAAATTTTTGTGTGACTTTTTCGAAAATATCTGTGCCCTGTAAAATTTTTATACCAAGATGTAAAGCAAAAGGTGAAACGTCAAATGGGTGTCTAACAGCATCCAGGCAATTTATTATGCTTTCTTGTGCAATGGCGTAGCCTAACCTGATGCCAGCCAGTGCATGAGATTGGGAGAAAGATCTTAATACTATGAGATTAGGGTGTCTATCAACGTAGCTTAATGCAGTATCGAAGTCATCATTTTCATATTCAGCGAATTTAAAATAAGTTTCATCAATTACAATAATTGAATATTCAGGAACATTTTCAAGCAATTTGACAAGTTGCTCTTTATCGAAATAAGTGCCAACAAAAATTCTTGGGTTATCAATAATGATTAATTTAGGTTTAGTTTGATAGATTTTTTTAATGATGTCATCAACATCAAAAACCATTCCTGCGTTTAAGCTAATTTTTTCAACGTAGGCGTCTCTTTTTTCGACAACTCTTGTATAAAGGTCTGGAGAGCAATCTAATATTAAGGCTTTGTCTTTATAAAGTTTTTTATATCCTTCACCGTCATTAATGAAAGCTCTGGAGACAGTTTCTAAGAGGCCTGATACACCAGCACCTATATGTATATTATTGTAATGAAACTTTTTGCTCATAAGAGAAACTTCATTAGCAAGCATATTTCTTAGCAGTGTTCTTTGAGAGTAGTAGTTATAACGTTCTTGAGAATCAATAAATTTAACTAAAGCTTCTTTAAGGTCTTCGCTAATGCCAAGAAAGTGGTTACCGTTTGAATAATCAATAACTTCATTTAGAGGTATTTTAAGCTTTTCAGCTACATTAAATTTGTTGTATATATTATTTTTTGTTGTTAAAGATTCAATATTTTCTCTGACGATGTTCATTAAGATATCATTATAGCCTTCAGAAGGTCTTTTAGAAGATTTAATAGAATAATCAACAGGGTTGTCTAAAGAAGTATAGTAGCTTGCAAAGAAAATAGTTAAAATATCAAGGCTATTGAAGTTTTGTAGTTGATCAAGCAAATTAACCACTTCTTTTCTAGCCACAACAAAACTTATAGGAGGTTCAACAATGGTCATAGTAGGAGGGAATTCTCTTAAAACCAGTACGGTTTTGTTTCCATGATTGATATAATTAAAGGCTACAGGGTTAGAGGTTCTTAAAACCAGGATTATATTTTCAGGTAAAAGATCTACTAAATCTGTTAACTCATTTTGATCAAAGTTTTGTGAACATACAATTACAATTTTATAATCTTCATTGTTTATTTCTCTGTGAATTTCAGAAATATTGCCTACTTTAGGTTGTAAGTGTTCAATTACAACCCGTCCTGAGTTTATATATTTAACTTCCTGGGTATAGTCAAATTCATCTGAAGTGTATAAGAGGACTTTTTGATCTTTTTGTAAAAAAAGCTCGGTTAAGTATTCATAAAAGTTGTATAGATTTGAAGCTACAAAGAGGTTTTCGGAAGAAAAACCTTTAATATTTAAATAATCAGCGAGATTAATTTTTAGTTTTGTAAAGTAATCTTCAGGGTAATGGTGAAAAAGATTATTTTCAATTAAATCTGAAACAACGGAATGTAACTCAGTTGACAAAGGTTTATAAACGGCTTCTCTTTCAAGTTTTAGAGACGATTCTAAATGAATAGGATGTGAATTGAGGTGTTCTAAAAATACCCGTAGTTTTTTAAGTCTTTGAGAGGTTATATCAACAATACTGCTAGTCATATTATTACCCTTTAGAGTTACTTTGCATGAGTTCAATATGTTCTTTAACAGAAGAATCATCAGGTTTTAATAGTAAGTACTTTTCAAAATGTTTAATAGCTTTATGAATCTGATCAGTTTGTTCATAAATGCAGGCGAGATTGTAATAAGCTTCAGGATAATCAGGATTAATTTTTATTGCATTTAGATAATTATCTATTGCTGCCTGATATTTTTTCTGTTCAAAATAAATATTGGCGATATTATAATAAGCCTGATAGAGTTTTTTATTAGATTTTAAAGCCCCTTCAAAGAAGTTTATGGCATCTTTATATCGGTTTTGTTTGACATAAATAATTCCGAGGTTATACCAGGCTGCGTAGAGGTCTTTGTTTAAATCAATGGCTTTTTTATAATAATAAATAGCGTTTTTATAATTTTCTAAATTGTC
Source organism: Cyanobacteriota bacterium (assembly GCA_040752795.1). Classification (GTDB taxonomy): domain Bacteria; phylum Cyanobacteriota; class Vampirovibrionia; order JBFMGH01; family JBFMGH01; genus JBFMGH01. Next base: position 14,570 of record JBFMGH010000074.1, on the reverse strand, counting down.
ATAACCTTTAGCAATGTAATAAAGGAGCATGGAATTTTTAGAATCCAGCAGATATGCCTGTTGAAAACTATTAATGGCGATATCAAAGTTTTTCTGGTTGTAGAATTCAAGCCCTTCTTTAATAAAGTCTTCGCTATTAAAGTTATCAGATGAATGCTGGGCCAAAATGGCCTGATTAAAAGAAATAAACAGGCAGCATATGAGTGTTATTGCAGTTTTATTAGGGTTAAACATTATTCGCTCCTGTGATACATAAGTATTAAAATGAATAAAAAAATATAATTAGTAAAAGTGTAATAAAAGTAAAGGTTTTTGGTTTATTATTCCAGATTTTGATTACCACAGATGGTATCAATAAAGGATATCTCTAATACAACAACATTTTAATACAATATCTATTGATTTTATCTGAAAATCAAATTATTATCATTAAACTTAAATTTCGTAAAGGAGTGTTGAGAAAAATTGGGTTTTTATTTATTATGCTGATGACATAAAAGTATCACTATGTTAATATAAGAACCTACAAAATAGAAATAGCTCAAACTTACAATTACTGTTAAAAAGAAGAAAGGTAAGAGCAAAATGGATCCTGTAATAAAACAAATAGAACATGAGTTACTTCGAGATGACTTACCAGAACTAAATCCTGGAGACACAGTAAAAGTATTTGTAAGAATTAAAGAAGGAAACAAAGAAAGAACACAGGCTTTTGAAGGCGTAATAATCAAGAAACATGGCACCGGAGTAAATGCTTCGGTTACAGTCAGAAAAGTATTCCAGGGTATAGGGGTAGAAAGAGTATTCTTAGTACATGCACCAAGGATAGAAAAAATAAAAGTATTGAGACGTGGAGATGTTAGAAGAGCAAAATTATATTATCTTCGTCAACGTACAGGTAAAGCTACAAGAATAAAAGAAAAAGCACGTACAAAGCCCAGTAAATAAAAATGCCTACAATTAATTGGTACCCGGGACATATAGCTAAAGCTGAGAGGAAACTAAAAGAGTTAGCTAATTTAGTTGATGTTGCGATAGTAATAGTTGACGCCAGGATTCCTCAAAGTAGTTTTTATGGAGATATAGAAGGTCTTATAGGAGATAAGCCCAGGCTTTATTTGCTTAATAAGGCCGATCTGGCTGATTCATCTTTGACGCAGTTATGGAAAGAATCTTATGAATCACAGGGTAACACTGTAATTGTAAGCAATTGTTTGAGGGGAAAAGAAGTTAGCCAGATAACAAAAACATGTTATGAGCTTGGTAAACCTCAAATAGAGAAATTAATTGCAAAAGGTAGGTTGCCAAGAGCAGTTAGAATAATGATAATGGGCATGCCAAATGTTGGCAAATCAAGTTTAATAAACAGGATGGTAAAAGCTTCAAAAGCCAAGGTGGGTGCAAAGGCAGGTGTAACAAGGGCTATACAGTGGGTCAGGATAAATCCAAAAGTAGAATTGCTTGACACCCCGGGAATTATTCCGATGAAGCTTAATGATCAAAAGAGAGCAGTAAACCTTGCTATTGTTAACAGTATTAGTGAAAATGCATATGATTATGAGGAAATAGCCAGGGAACTTGTTAAGTATTTGTGGGATAATTATAGAGCTAATTTAACTGAATATTATAATCTTAAAAATATTGAAGCACTTCCTGGCCTTGAAGATATAGCATTATCAAGGAATTTAATATTATCCAAGGGCTCTCCAGATACATTAAGGTGTGCTCAACGTATTTTATCAGACTTCAGGTCAGGCAGAATAGGAAATATAACTCTTGAAAACTCTCCTAGATTCAAAGTTACTTCGACTAACGACTTTCGATAACGAAATAAGAGAAGAAGGCCATTTAATAATAGGGATAGATGAAGCGGGCAGGGGGCCATTGTGCGGTCCGGTAGTAGCGGCTGCAGTAATATTTCCAGAGTTTACCAGAGATGTTCCACAAATATTAACTTATCTTGATGATTCAAAAAAGTTTTCAGGTACGGGGAATATTAAAAAAAGAGAAGAGATATTTGAATATTTAACGCATTGTGGTTGTATTTATGCAATTGAAGAAGGTTCTCTTGAAGAAATAGAGGAATATAATATTTATCAAACGACATATAGAATTATGTTTAGAGCTTATAAGAATGTTGTTAAGCAGTTAAAAAAGCAAAAGTATATGGTTTTAGTTGATGGAACAAAGAACATAAAAGATATACCTGAAAAAGTGATTCAACATGCAATACCTAAAGGAGATGGTAAATCAGCAAGTATTGCAGCAGCTAGCATACTGGCAAAGGTCTATAGAGATAAGATTATGTATGATCTTGCAAAAGAATTTCCTGAATATAAGTGGGATAAAAATAAAGGATATGGAACAAAAGAACATATTGAAGCAATAAGACAACATGGTCGGTGTAGATATCATCGTCAATCTTTTAAAATTAAGGGTTTAGACTATGAAGAAGAAAAATAAAAAGCGGCTAACACCGCTTTTTATACACAGAATCAAATATATTGTGTGAATGAAATTTAATTAACCTCCTGCCAGTGATGGTCTGAAACTTAATACGATATTATCTTCATTAAGTTTTGTTTCAAGTGAATTTAAGCGATTAATATTTTTATCATTGAGATATACACTTAAGAACTTATTAATGTTTCCGGCTTCATCAATTATAGATGTTTTAATGCCTGGATATTTTTCAAAAAAAGAGTTTAAAATTTCTTTAATATCAGGTTGAAGCTTATCTATTAAAACAACAACCTGTTTCTGGTTATTTGTAATATTTCTTAAGTGGTAAGGAATATTAATAGTAGCCTTTATATATTTTGATACTTGTTGTCTGGTGTAAGCTATAGCCATTATATTTTCTCCTTCAATTGTTTGTATGTCTGAATAACTAATGAAATAAAAAAACTAGCCGTTTTCTAAGGTTTTGGAGTTATCGGCTAGTTTCTAATTACTTATAAAGTTTTATAGAATCACATTCGATAACTCCCTGGTGAGTTCATCATTGTCATTGTCATGGTCATATTTATTGTATTAATGTTAATCATAGAATTACCTTTCTTTGTTGATCAAAAATAAAACCGCCAGCCTTTTTTATAAGGAGCTGGCGGTTTTGTGAATCTTTTATATTGCTTAAACTATTAAATGCACAATACCTACAACTCCTTGAGAGGTGTTGTCATATGCATCATCATTGTGTTTAAGCTAATAATCATAGGATAATTTAATACCTTTTATCTACTATTTTTACTATTATGAGGCCTTTTTGTTTATTTTGCAATAAGTATTAATTGAAATATTAAGAATATTAAGTAAATTTTCTAAAATAATTTACAATTGTTATAATTAAATTAAGCTTTTGAGGATCTCAAATTAAAAGTCAGCATGTTTTCAGCTAATTATTATGCTGACATAACCACCAATACAATACAGATCAAAAATCCTCAATGCTTTAGAGTAATAATATTAAGAATGTAAAATAATAAAAGAATGTAAATTAGTTAGTAGTAGCGAAATAATGCTAAGAATAATTCTTATAGGGTATGGAAAATTAGCAGAAGGTTTAATAAATGGTATTTTAAATACTGATCATAAAATAGTGGGCTTTGTTAGTTGGGATAGAAGAAAAAAAATGTCTAGGCTGGAGCAGGTTTTGTTTCCTGACAAATTAGAAAAACTTAGAAAAAAAGCCAACATACCAGTTTTAGACGTCAGGAGTGTTAATAGTTATGATTTTGTTACAAAGGCTACCAGGCTTGAACCTGATATAATATTAATAGGTTCCTGGGGAGAGATATTAAAAAGACATGCAATAGATGTGCCAATAAGATATTGTATAAATTGTCATCCTTCTTATCTTCCATATCATAGAGGTAGTAATCCATATGCATCTGCATTAATGGCTGGAGAAGAGTATACAGGCGTTACATTTCATGAAGTTGATGAAAATATTGACACAGGAAGAATAATCAAGCAGGAAAAATTGTTAATATACATTAATGATAATGGTGAAACAATAAGAGATAAATGTAGCAAACTTGCCAGTGAAATGATACCAGGTCTATTATTCGATATTGAAAATAACAGAGTAAAATTACAAGTTCAAAATGAAGCAATAGCATCATATTATAGAAGAATTAATATAACAGATGGTGCGATAAACTGGGATAATTCTGCATTAGAAATACATAACCAGATCAGAGGTCTTTATCCGTGGATACCTTCATATACTTTGCATAAGAGCAAAATGTTATTAATTAATAAAAGTACACTGATAGAAACGGATATATCAGGTTATGAAAGAGGCACCATTATTGGCATTGTTAATAATGGGATTTTAGTGGCAACTGCTACCAGGGGTACAGCACTTTTTCTAGAAGATATAAGCATATATGGGCTATCGAAATTGATATCCTGGTATTATCTTAAGAGATCACTTTTAACAGGCGATAAATTAATAAATGCTCTTTAATTTAAGGTGTAATAAGTTAAAAATGCTGTCTGGCAGGTTATTTAATATTTTAATCTAGAGAACTGATAGTTAAGTAAATTAGTAAATTCTAACTTTTATTAAGCAATTCTTATTTTAAATTAAAGAATTCTATTTTTCTTTATAGTATAATTACAAATTACTAGAAGATTTCCTATGTTTTTACTCGAGTCAAAATGTGTAATAAACCGTAAAAATTTGCTATAAATGAAAAAATAAAGTAGCATTTTGATATGTTATTTAAAAATATTAATTATAATTTAGTAACTTTAATATTTAGGTGGAAGGAATGACTACAAAAAAAACATTATTAATAGGTCTATTAGCATTATTTCTATTAGCAAATAATAACATAGCATCTTTTTCACAGGCTGAAGAAGAAGAAGAATTTGTATCAACACCTGCCCATGAGATTGAGCCAGATGCTCTTAAATCTTCATCAAGACGTACTTATGATGAAGGCATAACAATAAAAGAAATTGAAATATCTGGTAATATGCTTGTTCCAAAGGAAAAAATTATTGACAACATGCAAACTAAACCAGGGAGCATTTTTGATCGTAATTCATTGCAGGTAGATCTTAAAAAGATTTATGAAATGGGATATTTTACAGATAAAATTAAAGCTGTTCCTGAAGCTTCGCCTACAGGAGTCAAACTTCGTATAGAAGTAGAAGAGAATATTCCTGTAACAGGGTTTAATATCACCGGTAATACAGCTATTTCAACGTCAGAACTTGAAGAGTTATTTAAGGATCAAACCGGTCTACCACAGAATATAGCGCAGTTAAATGATGCCATTTCAAAAATAGAAAAGAATTACTCTGACAAAGGTTTTGTTTTAGCCAGAGTTAAAAAGATTACCGATGACCCGGATGGTATGGTTAATATTGAAATTAACGAAGGCAAAATAGATAAAATCAAATTTGTGGGCAATACCAAAACCAAAGATTATATTATAAAACGTAATATGTATACATCCGAAGGTACGATTTATAATGAAAAAGTCTTAAAACAAGACTTAAAAAGAATCTTTGGAACACAAGCCTTTGAAGATGTAAGAAGAGTTGTTACAGCTTCACCAGATGATCCTGATAAATATAATTTAACAGTTGAAGTTGACGAAAAAAGAACTGGATCTATCTCACTGGGTGGTGGTGTAGATACAGGAAGTGGTATTTTTGGTTCTCTCGGTTATACCAACCCTAACTTCCTTGGAAGAGGGCAAGTTGTTTCCGCTGTAGTTTTAGCAGGTAGTGGTGTTATAAGAAGTGATACTGATACTGTTAGAAAAGCTACAATTCAATTTGAAGGTAACTGGACTGAACCAAGAGTAGCCAATACCCTTAACTCCTTGCAGGTTAATGCATTTGGTAGAGATTTTGCCAGTTTTCAGGTTCCACTTGCAATTGAAAGAAGAATTGGTGGAGAAATTGAATGGGCAAGACCAATTAAGAGATTTAAAAACGTAGCTGGTAGTATGTCTCTGGGTATAGAAAAAATTGGTTTAAGAGAAGGAGACTACTACGGTTCCTTGTTATATTATACACTTGCTGGTGTGGATATATCTGAGCGTGCAGAACAGCTTGAGGGCGGTACATTTTTAAGTGTAGGGCCTTCTCTGGCATATGATACAAGAGATGATCGTCTTAACCCAACTAGAGGCTGGTATAACACAATAAAACTTAAACAGTCTTTTGGCATGGGTGGAGATATAAGTCAATTTGGAAGAGTACATGGTAGTATCAGGAAGTATATTCCTATCATGGAAGATACTACTCTTGCATTTAATGTTCAGGGTGGTTCAAAATTATTTGGAGAATTACCCGAATTTTCTGCATTCAGAATGGGTGGTTCATATACAGTCAGAGGATTTAGAGAAGGTAACCTCGGACACGGTGGTCAATATGTATTGGGTAGTGCAGAATTAAGAGGCCCAATACCAATATTAAGCCAGATTAAAAAAATACCTTTTGTTAAAAACGTTCGTGGTGCATTATTCTTTGATGCAGGCAAATTATATAATCAAGCTATTAGTAATCGTATATTTGACAGGCCAGGCTATGGTTTAGCAGCAGGTGCTGGTTTAAGGTTAAATATACCAGGCCTTGGTCCTATTAGAATAGACTACGGATTTCCTCTCACCAAAGTTGGTAAATATGGTGAGAAAAAAGGAAGATTTAATTTTGGTTTTGGAGAAAAATTCTAAATTTTTATGTCGCAAGTATATGTTCATTTGAGAGGAGAAAAGTTAATGCGCTGTTTAAAATCTTTTTTACTAGGATTAGCTTTAATTGGAGTTTTATTTGTAACCCCTGTTCAGGTTGATGCCCAAACTATAGGCACTGTAGATGCTGATAAAATCATTGCTAATTATAATAAAGCTCAAGATGTTGAAGCTGAATTAAAAGTAAAAGAAGCTGAAATTCAAACTTTTATAGCAGAAGCTCAAAGAAAAATTAAAAATGCTTCAACACCAGTTGAAAAAAGCAATCTTGAAAAACAACTCAGCGAAGAATTCAGAGATAAACAAACTGAATATAGAAAAATGCAACTTGATGAAAGCAAAAAAATAAATGAAGAAATAATTGCAGCGATTGAAAAGATTGCTGGTTCACAAAGCATAGATTTAGTATTAGCTAAAGGTGCTGTCTTTATTGGTGGTATTGATATTACCGATGAAGTATTAAAATCATTAAACGGCAATTAATTTTTATTTTATAAAGTATAACTGAAACAATGTGTCGCATAATGCGGCGACTCATTGTTTTCTTTTTCTAAGGCATATTTTTATCTTTGGTTGAAGATAATAACAAGTATTTATAAATTAAAAGGGGCATCAAATGACAAAACCAGAAGAAAATAAAACTAAAACTTCTAATTTAATTATAGAAAAGATTAAATCTATCTGGGTAATTATTGGTATAACAATTTTTTTAATAATAATAATTGAAGGAATTGCCTCTTTAATTGCAAATTTTGTTTTTGTTGATCCTGTAACAAGAAAATATAACGAGCAGGAGGAAATATTTAAAAACTCAGATTATTATAAAAACCTTAAAAAAGAAGAAATGGCCTCTTTAAAAGTTAGATGGGATCCATATGATTATTGGAAAAGAGTTCCATTTAAGGGTAAATATGTAAATATAAGCTTTGAAGGTATAAGGAAAACCTGGAATCCGGTAATTAAAAATACAAAGGCCAGACCATTAACAATATTTATTTTTGGTGGCTCAACAATGTGGGGCACGGGTTCGAGAGATGATTATACTATACCATCTGATGTAGCTAAAATATTATCAGAGAATACTAATATTGACTTTCAAGTTATTAATTTAGGTGAATATGGTTATGTAAGTGCGCAGGAGTTAATTTCTTTAATTAGAGAACTTCAAAAAGGAATAGTTCCAGATATAGTTGTGTTTTATGATGGTATCAATGATACTTATACAGCCTATCAAAATTGTACAGCAGGTTTATCTCATAATGAATTTAACAGGGTAAAAGATTTTAATCTACATCAGGATAAAAATAGGCTTGCAGAGAACTACTTAAATGTTGCTATAAAGACATCAGGAATATACAGGGTAATGTCTACTTTAAAAAAGACAGAACAAATAAAAGATCCTGCCTGTGAAAATGTTGATATGCTTGTAGATTCAACAATTTATAATTATTTAACCAACATAGGCCTGGTAGAACATATTGGCAAATTATATGGATTTAAAACCCTGTTTTATTGGCAACCAAGTATATTTTGCAAAAAAGAATTATCTAAATATGAACAGAAACAGTTAGCTAAGGAAAAATATTTGCAAGATTTTCACGATAAAGTATATAACAAGATTAAATCCTTAGCAATGCTTAATAGTAAAGCTAATTTTACGAACCTGAGTGATATTTTTTATAATTCAAAAGAAGAACTTTTCATTGATTATAGCCATATTACAGAAAATGGTAACAAAGCTATAGCAGAAAAAATTGCTGAAGATGTATTAAAAATAATTAAAGAAAAAGATAATAAAGGTAAATAAAATGAGTTCGGAAATAAAATCGGAAAACTTTCTGTCAAAACTTATAGCAGTACTAAGGTATATCTGGATAATAATTGGCATTACCCTTTTAATATTTTTGATTCTGGATTTTATTTCTGGATTATTAATGAATAAAATTGATTCTGTAAATTTACAGGCTAAATGTGATGAGGAGGCAAAAGCGTTTAATAAACCAGAATGGTATGAAAATTATTTCTTTGAAAATGAAAAGGCAATGAAAATACGCTGGTCTCCATATATTTACTGGAGAAGAGAATCATTCGAAGGTAAGAACATTAATATAAATCAGAAAGGTCTCAGACAAACCTGGAATAAAGATAAAGGGGATTCAGCTCCAAAGAAAATATTTGTATTTGGTGGTTCTACAACATGGGGAACAGGTGTTAGAGATAATTATACAATCCCTTCACAATTATCAAGGTTTATTTATGATAAAACAAAATATAATGTAGAGGTTACAAATTTTGGAGAATTAGGTTTTGTAAGCACTCAGGAGTTAATAGCTCTAATTAAAGAGCTTCAATTAGGTAATGTACCCGATATAGTAATATTTTATGATGGCAATAATGATGTTTATGCATCGTATCAGAATGGTGTACCTGGCGTTTCTCATAATGAATTTAATAGAATAAAAAACTTTAACCTCGAAAATGATAAGAGTGCTCTGTATAAAGCGGCTATAGCAAAAGCTGTTGAATCATCAGGAATATACCGCTTGATATATTATCTGCGAGGCAAGTTCTTTGGGGTACATATTGATATACCAGACTATACTTCTGATCGGCTTATAGATTATACGTTAAGGTTTTATATAGTAAACATAATGATTATAGAGAATCTTGGAAAACTTTTTAGTTTCAAAACACTATTTTATTGGCAACCAAATGTTTTTTTCAAGGAACAATTAACAGATGTTGAAAAAAATAGATCAGCTCCGGAACTGTATTTAAAAGATTTTTATAAGAATACATACAAGCAGGTTACCCTTTCTTCATATTTAAATAACAAATCAAATTTTCATAATATCAGTGAAATCTTTATGGATGATAAGGACACTATTTTTATAGATTACTGTCATCTTAATGAAGAAGGTAATAAAGTTATAGCAGAAAGAATGTTTAATGATCTCAAGTCTATTCTTGATAGTGAAAATGATATAAAATAGTTTTAAATGTAGTTGTATGACTTAATGTATATGGTTTTAAACAATATTAATATGCTGTTTAAGAGTATTTTTTAAAATTTCTACAGCTTCTTCAATACTAATAGGGCTACCTAGATTTATACCTTGTTCTTTAAGATTGCTAAAAAGTTGTAATATTGCAGGCTGATATAAATTAAATGATTCAATTAGTTCTTTTTGAGCAAATATTTCTTTAGGAGTCCCCTTCTGAGACATTTTATTTGTTGAAATTAAATATAGGGTATCAGCAAATTGATATACAAGGTTAACATCATGGGATGTAAGGACAACAGTAATATTATTTTTGTTGGAAATATTATTAATAATATTTACAAGTTCAACCTGAGATTTAACATCAAGGCCAGAAAATGGTTCATCTAATACTAGTAGCTCAGGTTTTAAAACAAGAGCACCAGCAAGAGCCACTTTCCTTTTTTCTCCTCCAGATAAATAGTGGATTATTTTATCTTTCAGGTGAGTAATATCAAGTAATTCCATAGCTTCATTAGCTATTTTTAAAGCTTCTTCTCTGGGATAGTTGTAGTTAAGAGGTGCAAATAGAATATCATCTAAAACTGTAGGGCCAATAAGTTGCTCTTCAACACTTTGCAAAACGACACCTATTTTGTGTCTAATCTTATTAAAATCTGTTGTTGGATCAATATCAAAAACTTTAATAAGTCCCTGTTTATTAGGTTTTAACAAACCTAATATGTGCTTGATTAAGGTTGTTTTCCCACCACCATTAGGGCCTAATATTGCAACTTTTTCACCAGCATTTACAACAAAATCTATTCCACACAGTTCAACTGTAGTTTTATCACTGTATGTATGCTCAAAGCATTTTACTTCAATAATTTTATTCATTTTTGTTTTCCAAATACTTTATTTTATTTGAGTGTCCGCGTAAATATAAACCTTCATACATTTTTTCGCTTGATTCTATTGATTTGATTAATAAAAGCCCTAATGAGTTACCAATAACCTGTAGAGATCTATTAACGTTTTTAAAAGAAATTCCACCTCTAAGATAAATGGCCTGTTGAATATTTTCCATAGTAGTCCATAGTATGAAAATTGACCTGTAGCTTAAAAACATGGCAGAAACAAGAAAGCCGGGCATAAACAGGCTTAATTTAGAAAATAATCTAATATATGGAGTTGTAGCAAAAAGTAGTATCATAGTTGTTGAAGCAATTAAAACTTTTGAAGTTAATAATAAAACAAACTCATACGTTATATTGGTTGTGGATATAACCATTAATAATACAAATAAAAGGGGATAAAAAGTTAGCAAAAGAATTGTTTTTGTTGATAAATTTGAAAATATTACATACAAAAACATAACTAGATATATGGTTAATAAAAACAAATAATCATTTGATATTACAATAAGAGCGATTAAAGCAACAGCCCATATCATCTTAATTTCTACAGATGATTTGTGTAATAATGAGTTGCCTGTTAATGCGTAATAATCAAGATCAGATATTTTCATATTCTAGTTCTCCAGAATATCAGGTTTTATTTTACTAACATATTTTAATATAAAAGCAGTTATTAATGATTCTAATAACCAACCAACAGGCCCGAGTAACATTAAAAATAATATAAATTTCTTCATATCAAAATGAGAATTATCTTTGCCATTAGGTTTAGGTTCAGTTGTATGTTCTTCGTGATTTGTTTTATTGTGTTCCAGTAATGAAAACTTAACAAAACTCTCTTTGTGTGATTCATGAGATTGCATTAAATGTTCAATATTATTCTGACTCAGGTAAACAACACCAATATTACCCCAGGTGGCAATAAATAATGAAATAATCGTTGCCAGAAAAGCTGATAAAAAAACCTTATTTAGCTTTTTATACAGTAGTTTAAATATTATATAAGCAATAATAGCTTCGATTGATAACACAATTGTATTCAGCCCAACAATTGTAATACCACCATGGCCCACTAAAGCTAATATTAAATTAACTATAAATATGCATAAAACTGAAAACAAAGGGCCAAGAATGATTCCTGTCAGGGCGTCAAGCTTTATGTGATAAGCAATTGGAACTATTTCAATTGACATGGCGATTATCATTAAAGCTACAAATACACCAACAAGTGGTAATTTTTTGTTAAAAGGCTTATTTTTAAGATAATATCCCATTCCGATTAAGTATATAATTACTATTATAAAACCTGATAACCATAACCATACAGGTAAAACACCATCTGGTATGTGAATGTGAGACATATAAAAATTACCTAAAATATTACAGAATGAAAATCATTTTCAATTCATCTATATATATATACATATAAATATATAGATATTTCAAGTTATCTATTCAAGATAAATAATAGATCTATCCTGATAGAAAGCAATAGGGTGTTTTTCGTTGCGTAGCAACGAAAAACACCCTGCCCCTATAATCTGTAATCTATAAATTACTTTCAAGGATTGGTATAACTAATAATATTTAATTAGAAATAGAAAATATTTTTAATATATTGAGACAATATAATCTGCTAAAAGCATTAATAAACTAAAATCTTGATGCTTTCATTTTATAAATACTAATATTTATTTGTATTATAACTATTATTTATTGTATTAACCCTTAAAACTATAAAATCTTCGCCAGAAAGTAAAACTTAATGTAAAATAATAATAGTTTGAGGAATTATAATAGGTATTATTATGACATTCGATTTTAACTTTTGGACAGGTGAAGAAGAAGGCCGAGAACCACTTGATCCGTTGCCACAGGGAGTATGTAATCAGTGTGGAAAATGCTGCAGGTCTGCTACAACCTTTTATCCTTATAAAAAGTTACTGGAATTTGTTGAAGAAGGCGAAAAAGAAGCTATTGATTTTCTGGAAATATTTGAACCCTATCCTTCAATTGAAGAGGCAAAAAAAATGGTGCCTGATCAGGTTGAACAGGTTTTAAGGGTTGTTGAATATAGAGAAGATATGAATGTTGAAGATGTTACCTTTTATCGTTGCCGTTATATAAATGATCAACACCTTTGTACCGTTTATGAAAGAAGACCAAGATGTTGTAGAGAGGCCCCAAGACATGGTTGGTCTCTAATGCCACCAAGATGTGGTTTTGAAGGGTGGCAATTTGAGCAAAGAGAAAAGCAGAAAAAACTTGTTAGAGAATTAAAAGAATCTCTTCATTTGATGGAAATGCTATCTCCTGATGGCAAAACAATGCCTACGAGAGAAGGTGTTTCTCTGGATGAGCTAAGAGAAGTTATTAACAGTAAGATACGCCCATGGAAACGCTTTGGCGCCGATTACTGGTAGGAGATTATATAATGGATTATGCCAAAAAGGTTGAAGAACTTTTAAAAATGCCACAAGAACTTTGTAAGATGTGCGGGCTTTGTTGTAAGCTAGCATCTTTTAAAGGTGGTATGTCATATGATGAAATAAAAAATATTGCTTGTGATTATTCTGATCCATCTCAGGCAGATGGCGCGAAAGATTTTTTAACAATTTTTGAACCTATTTCAAGAGAAGATGCTACAGAACTTTCTGAATCATTTGTTAAAGAAATTACTAAAAGGTTTGAAGAAAGACAGGAAAAAGTTACTTTTTTTAAATGTAGATTTATAAAAGATGGTAACCTCTGTCAGATACATGAAGATCGACCGTTATTATGTCGTATGTATCCCATTCCTCATGAAAGAACTGTCTACCACGCAGAATGTGGTTTTAAAGATCAGGGCATAAAAAATTGGCAGGAGATTCAAAATATTGTTCAGGAGCTTATTCAAAGACAATTGGCTCTTGAAGAAGAAAAACGGTTGGTAGAAGAAGAAACACAAAAGTCTTTACAACAAGCTAAAAAGCTTATGACTGAAATTGATGAGGAAATGAATCAGGAAAAATAAATTATAATTATTATGATTAAAAATTACTTGATGATTATATTAATTTGTTGCTCATTTGTAATTTCTGATTCTTGCTATGCAAAAAGTTTTGGGAAGGAAGTGAAGTCTGTTGATGAAACGCTTAATCGCTATGACCCTTTGCAACAAGCCTTATTACATATTGACCTTGCTAATATTTACGTTAAAAATGCTGATTGGAAAAATTTTTATGTTCATTTGAAAAAGGTTTTTAAAACCTGTCCGAAGCTTCAAAAAGCAAAAATTTTATTCAATATAAGAGATAACGGTAAAATTAACAATGATCAAGACATTATAGATATTAATATAGTAAAAAAACTTTCAAAATTAGGGCTTAAAGATATAAACACCAGGCAAAAAGCTTTGAATTATTTACAAATTTTACGGCCTACCTGTGAAAGAATTTGTATTGATCCAACAAATAATAAAGATCCTAAATAAAATAATATTTTTATTAATTTCTGACACTTATTAAAGTGCGATAGTTTGTCTAGACAATTTTTTTCATAAACCTTTTCCTGCTGGTTTTAATACTAATTCGCACTATTAATAATCCATTTGAATCCTATAATTGATTTAACATTTTGTAGATTCTGTTCGTAGAATAGACAAGCCGCTATTAACTTTTTTTCAACTGCATCCATGCTATTGAAAGCATGATTAGCAAATATGCTTGTGGCTTGAAAAGCACAAAGCTGATCTGGAGGATCAAATCGGCTTTAGGCTAAATATTATTGGTGCTTGCGATAACGGCATCCTTGCAGAGATCAAAGATTTTAGAGAGCTTATGTATTTATTTCACCTTGGTATCTGGCTAAAACTTAAGGATTCTTAATAAAATAACATTTATTATTGTTTAGGTTTTTTAAAAAAACAGAATGAATTTAAAGAAAGGAATTATATGATATCATTTAGTGCACAAACA
>JBFMGH010000073.1:50783-93875 GCA_040752795.1 Cyanobacteriota bacterium | reverse complement strand
ATTCAAAAGAAAAAAGGAAATTTAATGATTAAAAGAGTTCAGAAGTTAGTAATAATAAATCCTCCAAAGAGGACATTTCTATTTTGCTAAAAAGCGGACATTTTTATTTTGCTGCAACATTAAATAAAAACTATTTATGATTATACTAATCCTTGAAAATAATTTATAGATTCCAGGTTATAGAGGCAGGGTGTTTTTACCTGCTGCGCAGGTAAAAACACCCTAGAATAAGTTAAAGCCATATATCGTTTACTTCCGTGGATTGGTATAATACATACTAAATACTTTATAATAGAGGTCATTATAAACTATCTTTATAATAAAACATTATTCCCAGTAAGTAGCTTTACTTTTCTCTGTTTCCCAGACAGATACTTTATTTACTTCAATTAACATTGCTTTAAGGCTATCAAAAATAAATTTTGCAATTAATTCACTACTAGGGCTTTTGTTTTTAAAAGCTTCCAGGCTATTTAAATCTTTATGATCAATTTCAGATAAAACATTCTGTAAAGCAGCATTAAGCTCTTTAAAATCTACAAGAATTCCTGCTTCATCAAGCTTCTCACCAAGCACAAATACCTGTACTTTCCAATTATGCCCATGCTGGTTTTCACAGATTCCCTGATAATTTAATAATCTGTGAGCAGAAGCAAAAGTGTCTTCAATCATTATTTCATACATACTGTTTACCTTTCGGATTTCTTGTCTGGACTTAAAACAAAGCTTTAAAATAGCTTACCTGATAATTTATTCAAACTAACTCAAAATAACATAAAGTCTTTTCTGTTAAAATTTATGCAGAAAAACTGTCAACAGTAATTTTATATCATAAAAAACCAGCACCTGGTAAAAGGAGAATAAATTGGATAGATCTAAAAAACTTGAATTACTTAACATTGCTAAAGAAGCTGCTTTAAAAGCAGGAGAAGTGCATCTTAAATATTATGGCAAGAAAAAAGAAATCATTCACAAACTTAATGAATTTGATCTTGTAACTAATGCAGATAAAGAATCAGAAGAAATAATAATTGAAACCATTAAAAAAGTTTTCTATAACCATGATATTCTGGCAGAAGAGTCTCAAAAAGATCAATCCAGATCTGATTTCAGGTGGGTTATTGATCCGCTAGATGGCACAACTAATTATGCGCACAACTTTCCACAATTTTGCGTTTCAATAGGATTAATTTATAAAGGCGAAATTTATCTTGGAGTAGTTTTTGATGCTGTAAAAAAAGAACTTTTCCATGCCGTAAAAGGTCTGGGAGCATTTCTTAACGATGAACCAATTCAAGTAAGTTCTATTAAAAAAGTTTCTCAAAGCCTACTGGCAACAGGATTTCCATACGACAGAAAAAACCCTGAAGCTAATAACCTGAACTACTTTGAAGCCTTTACCTATAGAGCTCAAGCGATAAGAAGGCCTGGAGCCGCAGCTCTAGATATGTGTTACTTGGCCTGTGGGAGATTTGATGGTTTCTGGGAACTAAAACTAGCACCATGGGATACAGCGGCAGGCACTATAATTGTTAGAGAAGCAGGCGGCATTGTTACAAATTTTTTCAGCAATGATTTTAATATATTTACTCAAAATATTATTGCCTCAAATCCATTTATTTACGATGAAATGACCCAAATACTTAAAGACACAAATCCTGAAATACCTGTAATATAAAAAAGGCTTTTGCTTAATTATACTTATCCTTGAAAGTAATCTATAGATTCCAGATTATAGAGGCAGGGTATTTTTGCCTGCTGCGCAGGCAAAAATACCCTATAATAATTTAAAGCCATATATCGTTTACTTCCGTGGATTGGTATATATAAATAATTAAAGCAACTGTTACAAACGTTTTAACTTTAAATAAAAAAAATTGCCAGCATCAGTAGCCGGCAATTAGGTGGCTCTAAACAAGCGGGTTTCTATTTTGAGCCTTGTGGCAGGTATTCATTGAGAAGTTCGTCAATCTCAGATTTATTTATTTTCTTGTCTGGATTAATTTCAACATTTTTAATTCCAAACTCGTTCATAACATCGTCAATAGTATAAGCATTAACTTTGGTTTCAGGTTTTTCAAGCGATTTAATCTGATAGTTATTTTCAGGTGGTTCAATAGGCACAAAATTATGCTGCTCATTAAGTGGTTTTACTTCAGCTGGTTCTGATTCTCCAATAGAGCTGGAAGGTAAAGGCACTGAAGATTTCTTACTGGCTACCTTTTTATTATATTCTTCCAGGTTAGTTGAAATTTCAACAAGTGGTTTAGTAGTGAAACTAGAAGCAATCGGCTGAGAATCTTCTAAAACATTTGGTGTAAGCAACATTATAAGCTCAACTCTTTCTTTGCCTCTATTATTTGCTCTAAATAAAGCACCTATTAAAGGCATATCACCTAAACCAGGTATTTTATAGTGTTCTTTAGAAGTTCTTTCTTCTATCAAACCACCAATGGCCAGTGTTTGTCCGTTAGCCACCCTTGCATCCTGAACAGCAAAGTCTTTTCTTCTTAAGAGAGTTGTTACACTATCGCCTCTTCTTATAACATCTGCAATTGTAGATACTGATGGCCTAATTCTCAGATTAATATATCCATCACCCGTGACCTTAGGTAATATATTAAGAATAATACCAGCCTCACCAATTTCTGATTGAGTTTGTGTAAAACCGGTAGCATCTCTTGTTACTGTAGTTCTACGAATTACTTCCTGCGTAATACTTATTACTGCCTCTGTATTATGCATGGTAATTACTGTAGGATTAGCTAACAACTTGGCTTTATTTCTTGAAAGCATCATATCTATTTGATATAAGAAATTTAAGCTTCTATCAATAGGAGCCGTTGAAAACGCAACAGAACCCATTGGCTGTCCATCTGTGCTTATACTTGGTATACCAATAACATTACCTAATACACCAAGAGCGTTAGTAAGCGTTGTTTCAACCGGAGGAGTTACTGTTGTATCAACTACTGTAAGATCAGTTAAACGCTGGTAATTTGAAGATCCTGCAGTTGGTCTTGATGGAGCATTTGTATTATTAAAACCTGTTCTCCATTGGCCAGATTGCTGCCCCCACCTTGAACCCATTTCTCTGGCAAACTCATCATTTATTTCTATCAATGAAGTTTCCATAGCTACCTGAGGAAGCTTTTGATCCAGAGTAGGTATAACAGCTTCTGCCAATGCTATTTGTTCCACTGTACCCATAATTGTAATAGTAGATGATCTTGTATCTGGAATAAGTACAGGACCTTCTGGTGATATTTTTATTTCTTTCTGGTTAAGATTTCTTGACCTCAGTGTAAAATCCTGGCCCTGTCCGCCGCCACCATCACTGGAGGCACCTTCTACCTCTGAGGATCCCGATCCTTCCACATAAGATTCTGTATTTATACTAACAGGTGTAGGAGAGGCTGTAATACCATCGCCGCCACCTGAACTGCCAGCGCCTCCACCGTTATACGGGGCAACACCATCGTTAAATACAGTGGCCTGTAATAACTGTGTCACTTCTACAACGCTTGCATGATTAATCTTAAATGTTTTACTCTCTCTTGGCACATCAAGAATTTTTACCATATCTTCAGCCAGCCTGATATCATTATCAGTACCAACTATTACAACACTGTTAGTACGATATTCGGCTGTAGCTTTCTGGTCACCACCCTTTTCTCCGCCAGAAGCACTGGATTCCGACGCAAATATTGTACTATTTAATACCTGGGCTATTAAACTGGCATTAACATACTTTACCGTAATCATTTGAGAAATCTGTTGATTAATGCTAGTAGCCAGCTCTGAACCTTTGCCCGAAACTATAAGAGTTTTATCATCCTGAACATAAAGCAGATTAGCATAGTCCTTAATAGTCTCTAATGCCTGATTGATGGTAACATTATTTAAATCAACACTGATGTCACCTTCAACAGTTTCATCTAACATTATGTTAAAACCTGCCCTTTTTGACAGAGCTCTAAGAGTATCTCTTAAGCTTATGTTTCTAAGAGACATTAATATTTTCTCTTCGCCACCATTAACTGCAACTGGTTGATCAAGATATTCAGTCTTAACAGCATCAACCTGAAAAGTGGTTGCATTAGCAGGAGCAATATTGCTTAAACCAACCATTCCGGTTGAAATGAATGCACCAGCCACTATGCTTAAAAGACCTAATTTTAACTTAACAACTCTCATTGTCTTTACCCCGCTATCTTTATTACTTATTTATTTTTGTTTCATTGAATTTGATCTTTGAATCATTGCTTGAAACTCAGGATTTTTCATCAAACTGGAAATCCTTGTAGAAGATAATGGGTTAACATCTTCCATTATTCTCGGAGTAACTAATGTTATTAGCTCTGTTCTCTCAGAACTTTTGTAAGAAGTACGGAACATAGCACCAATAATTGGCAATGAGGCCAATCCTGGTACTCTGGCACCGTTAGAAAGATCTGACTCCTGAATCAATCCACCGAGAGCAAGAGTCTGGCCATTTGCAACCCTGATCTCTTGTATAGCTAAATCTCTTCTGTTCAATAGTGTTACCTGATTGTCTCCGAAATTCTCTACTGAAGCTATTGTAGATACAGACGGACGTATCCTGAGTACTACATAACCATCGCCTGTAACTTTAGGTAATATATTCAGGACAATACCTGCTTCTCCTATTTCAACCTGGGTTTGTGTAAAACCTGTCTGATCACGTGTAACCTGTGTAGTTCTGACAATCTCTTCCGTAATACTTATAATTGCTTCAGAATTGTGTATTGCAATTACAGTAGGATTTGCAAGCAATTTTCCTTTTCTTCTTTGAATAATATTATCAATTTGAGCAATAAATTGATCCGAACGCTCTAATGGCACTGTAGTCCAGTTAAAAGAGAACCCTTCCTGGCCTTTATTAACTGATGTTGGAATACCAATAACATTATTTAAAACACCTGGCAGATAATAGTCAGTTATAACCTGACCATTAACAATTCTTTGCCTCTCAACAAGCTCTCTATAACCTGCAGCAGGAGCACCTGCTGTAGGAGTTTGAGGTATATTAGTATTAGCAAAGCCTGTAGCAAATTGCCCACTACTACCACCATAGGTTATTTTACCTTCTCTTGTACCAGTTTCTAACAACTCAACAAGAGAGGTTTCTATAGCCACCTGTGGCAATTTTTGGTCCAGTGTAGGTATTACAGCTTCTGCTAAAGCTATTTGCTCTACTGTACCCATGATTGTAAGGGTACCGGTTCTAGTATCAGGAATAATCACCGGACCATCCGGAGAAATCCGGAGAGTTTTAGCACTAAGCTGTTTTGTTCTCAAAGTAAAACTTTGTGAGCTTCCACCGCCTCCATCTCCAGAAGCGCCCTGTACTTCATCTGAACCTGAACCTTCCTGGAAAGTTTCAATGTTTATATTAACTTCTGTTGGAGAAGAAGGTAACCCTTCACCAGTGCCACCAGAACCTGTACTGGCACCACCAAATGGTGTAACACCATCGTTAAAGATAGTTGCCTGTAAAAGTTGCGCTACTTCAATAGGGCCAGCATGATTTATCTTGAAAGCCTTACTTTCTCTCGGAATATCTACCATCTCAATCATATCTTGAGCAAGCCTAATATCATTATCAGTTCCTACCAGAATAATTGAGTTCGTTCTAAACTCTGCTGTAGCTTTCTTTGACGTATCACCAGCTCCCCCTTTGGCATCTCCAGAAGCCTTAAAAACCGTATTATTTAATAAAGCTGCTATAAACTTTGAGTTAACATATTTAATAGGAATAATTTTGGTAACATCTTTGGTCAAACCATTTTCAACGGCTGTAGCTTTTGTGGTTACAAGTAAAATGTTATCGCCTTTGGTTACATAATATAAACCTGCAATATCTCTGAGATAATCTAAAGCTTCTTTTACCGTGACATTATCAAAAGAAACACTTACTGAACCCTCTATAGATTCATCTAAAATTATATTTATGCCTGCAAAACGACCTAACTGGCGTAATAACTTTCGCAGGCTTATCTCTTCGTCATCCAGATTTGGAACCACTGCATTAGCTTGTTTGAATGAAATCGGGGCAGCCATATTTATTTTTGATTTAAACATTGGATTATTAGCTGCCTGGGCTCCTTGTAATAACGACACAGACAAAACTACACTTAGTGTAACTAATGCTGATAAATACTTTTGTCTTCTTCTCCAAATCATTATTTATTACCCCATTAAGTTAATTAAAAACTATCTAACAATTTATCAATCTCTTCTATCTTCTTCTTGGCATCACCAATAGATGAATCATTATTAGCATTACCCGGAGTTGGAGGAGGTACTAGATCTCCACCAGATGGTGATATATCAGCTACCGGTACTGTATCATCGGCATCATCTTCAAAAGGAGGTAAATGCCTGAATTCTGTTACATCATCTGCAACAAATTTAACGAAATTCTGATCAATTTTTTCAATTTTAGGCTGACAGTTTGAAAGATAAAGAACATCTCCAGGGATAGCTGTCTTAACAGTAGTAGAACCATCAGGAGCTGCATATTCTAAAATAGCCATTGGAGCACCACCATCTGCATCATAAACGATACCTTTTACAGTTACTCCCTGTATACTGGCCATAATTTCCTGACGTCTCTGCTCTTCTTCCTGTTTTTTAATTTCTTCTGGGGTAAGACCAGCCGGACCGACATCGGGGTCACCACCAGGAATATCAACATAACCTGTTCCACCAAATTGAATAGGGGCAAATGGTTCACTTCTTCCTACAGCAGATGCCTGAAAATTAACACCGTCAATATTAGCTCCAAGAACATCTCCTGTTATATCTTGAGAAACTTGCGCCAAAAGCTCTTCAGATGTTTGAACGTCTTCTTCACTTAAATTTTCTTCAAAATTAAATTCTTCTTCAACAGCTACACCAGAACTGATCGTATCTGTAACTTCTGAACTGTTAACATTATTTGTATTTACATTTGCTACACTTTCTGACGGCATAAAGAAAAATGCGCCCAGCAAGAGCAATAATGCCACAGCTCCCATACATATAATAGCACCCCAGCGACTACCAAGAGTGCGATTATACAAAAATACTGTTAGCCCAACAACTAATTGCTTGGCTAACTTTATCACTAGCATAAAAAATAAGATGACTTTCTTCGATAATTTTAACATTTTCTCTTCCCACCCATCTTTATTCGAACCACCAAAAGTTATTCACACATCCTTTCTGATACGTATGCTTAAAGCGTAACAGCATGACATTTTTTAAATATCCTCCATCTAGAGGAATTTTTTAAAAACTGATCAATCTCGTTTCTAGTCTTGAGTAAAGTTTTAATTTAAACTATAATTAAAACTTGAAAACAAACCGTCCTTTTGAGTATCTAAAGACCTGAAAACAAAGGCCAAAAAGAGAATAAACAGAAAAGTTGGCCAATTAAGTCTTACTAAATTACAAATATGTAACAACTTTTATAGATTCTACATTATTAGATATAATGTTTCCATGTAATCAGGTAGAGGAATATAGGGGATATGGCAAAAAGTAAAGCTACAAATGTCGGTATATCAATCAGCACAGAATGGATAGAATTAGTTCAACTATCTAGAGACTTAAAAACCATCGACAAATCTGTCAAACTACCAATGCCTATGGCAACCATGGATCCATCAGGAGACAGATTAAGAGATCCTGACACTCTGGCAGCTTCAATAGCTACAATGGTAGCTGAATTAAACGCCAAACCAGCTGTTAAGGGCGTACATATAAGTGTTCCAGGAACTCTCGTTCGTATAGTTGAAATGCCTAAAATACCTAAAAACGAACTAATATTAGCTCTAACCTCTGAAGCTGAAAGATATGCCATATTTAATGATACCGAAGCACTTGTAGACTACGAAGTTATTTCCGAAGAACCTGACGAAAGACAAAAAATAATACTGGTCGCACTTAGAAAAGATACCGTTTCTGCCTATAGAGAAGCTTTTGATAAAGCAAAAATACAAATGTATTCCCTAGAGGTTGAAACTATTTCTTCTCTGAGAGGTCTTAAATACACTGGTAACCTTGATAAAGTACTGACTGAAGTTGGTGATCAGCCATGGGGAAGCATACACTTTGAACCAGAAAGAATCAGAATTGCTGTATGGCACTACGATCAAATCAAAAACTGGCGGGAAGTTCTTTTAGATACATCTGATTTAAAAATTATGGGCGAAGATGCTCCAGTAATTCAGGATCTAGTAGAAGAAGTCCGCCGTACCATTGGGATGACAAGACCTGTTTTATGGCTTACATATGGCATTCCTGAGTCACTATCAACATCTTTAACACCAAGGCTCGGGGCTAATGTCAGACCAATGAACCCTGGTGACAAAGTAAAACTTGATGACCCTAAATTAAGTCTTGCTGCAATAGGTACTTGTTGTAAATCTTACGATAAATTCCCTGCTTTTATCGACATTAAACCTGCTGTTGACCCTGAATCTTCAGGGGAACTTATGGGTTCATTTAAAATGATGATTGCTGCTGCCGTTGCACTGGCAATCTTATTCTCTTTAGGAACCTTAATTTTAATTGGTTTAACAATGTTCTTTAATATGCAACTTGATACTACAAACAAAAAAATACAGGATCAAACAGGGCAAATACAACAACTAACTGCGGAAGTAGATTCCTTAAAGAAAAAAGCTACCATAAAACAACAGTTATCTGGTCGTTTAAAAGGTATTATTACTCATAACCAATCTATATCAAAAATTACAAATGCTATAAAAGATAGAATTCCTGGCAGTGTATGGCTAGAAAATGTCGTTATTGAAGCCGGGCTTATAACTATAAAAGGTAAATCAACCGATTACGATTCTATAATAATATTTTCTAAAAACTTTGACGAAAAAGGTGATTTCCAGAGTGAAGATGGTAGCCCAATTAGAGATATGGCCCTTCAGGAAATCGTTGAAGAGGTTGATACCCAAACAGACGGGAAATATTACACATTTACCATGACAGGTTACCCAAAGAATTAGCAGTATCGGAGAATTCAAATGGCTTTTAGACTACAACCAAGAGAACAAGCCGCATTAGGCATCGGAACTATAGCTGCAGTAGTCATATTTGGACTCTGGGGTGTTGTATGGGACTTCGCTATATTACCCAAATTCGATAAATTCCAGCAGGCACAAATGCAACTAACTGGTGCCAAAAGCACTGAAGCTCAAAATGATGCAACTTTAATGCAGCTTAATCAGGATAAAGTTAGCTATGACCAGATTAAAGAAGAAATACCTGAAAATAAAGAAATCGGTAAAGTTAATATTGAAGAAGGTGGTACACTGGAAAACACTAAAAGAGACCTGATGAATACAGTTATTGAAATGAGTCAAAACACTCATAAAAACATTTTAATCAGTGTCAAACCTTTACCAAAACCTGCACCACCTCCAAAACCAGTTAACCCCAACCCTGATCCGAATGCGCCCCCTGTTGCTCCTGAAATGACCTTGTCAGATTTCATTGAAGAATTACCATACGAAATTAAACTAAGAGGTAATTATACTTCTCTTAACGATTTTGTAAATGAATTAGCAGATTTTGATACTGTAATAGAAATTTCAAGAGTTGAAATAACACCTGATAAAGAAACAAAAGTGGCCATGAAAGACCCAGTAAGGCCACTTGAAGCAAAGTTTTTGTTTAACTTCTTAATTCAAAAGTAATCGCATTCATATAAACATCAAAAGCATTATAAGAACTTCGTACTAATGGTCCAGCTACAACTTTTTTAAATCCTAAAGGCTGGATCATTTCTTTTATTATAGTGAATTCGCTTTCTGTATAATATTTTTCCACCATTAAACTTTGCTTTGTGGGTTGTATATACTGCCCTATTGTAACTATATCACATTTATGTTTAAGCAGATCCCTGCATAATTCAAGTATCTGAGCATCTGTCTCTCCAAGCCCCACCATAAAACCAGATTTTGTAATTACTTTCGTAGAATATTCTTTGGCATATTTAATTAATTCTAGTGTTCGTTTATAATCTGCTTGCGGCCTGGCTTTATTATAAAGGTCTTTTACCGTTTCAACATTATGATTAAAAACATCAACACCCGAATCTAAAACTGTTTCAACAGATTTAACAGCCCCCTTAAAATCCGGAACCAGAACTTCTATTAAAACACCTGGCATTAGCTCCTTTATTTTTAATACCGTCCTAGCAAAATGACCTGCTCCTCCATCCGCCAAATCATCCCTCGTAACTGATGTTAAGACAACATACTGTAACTCAAGTTCTTTAACTGCTATAGCGACATTCTCTGGCTCATTTAAATCATAATCAGGGTTTTTATTAAATCCAACTGCACAAAACTTACAATCTCTCGTACACTCATTACCTAATATCATAAATGTTGCAGTATTTCTTGCATAGCATTCACCTTTATTAGGGCATTTTGCACCTTCACAAACAGTGTTTAAATTCAAATCAAGTAAAAGCTTTCTAACTATTCTGGTTTTATCTGTATCCATTATACCTTTCTTCAGCCATGAAGGAAGTCTTTTTCTTTGACCAGAATAGCAATCAAAAGACATTATTGTTATTTACCTTAAGCTTTTTTGTTTTCCAGGAACATGTAGCTGTAATATTGACTCATAAAAAGACTCTGAAAGAGTAGGATGAGCAAATATCATCTCTTTAAAATCTGTTTTGGCTAGCCCTTGCTTGACAGCTATCACCCCCTGATGTATCATATCAGATGCATTTGCACCTGCTATATGTACTCCAATTATCTTTTTAGTATTAGCATCAATTATAGTCTTAACAAAACCAATAGTTTCAGATTCTGCTATTGCCTTACCATTTGCAGCATAATGAAATGTATTGACCTCATATTTTATATTATCTGACTTTGCTTTTTCTTCCGTTATTCCAACCGATGCCAGTTCAGGGTGTCCGTATATTACAAATGGTACTAAAGAATAGTCAACTGGTTCAACATCACGTCCCATAATATGTTCTACAGCTAATATTGCCTCATGTGAAGCAACATGAGCAAGCGGCAAATTACCTACAACATCTCCAATGGCATATATATTATTTATATTTGTCTGCATATATCCATTTACTTTTATATACCTACTATTATACTCAATTCCAATTGTATCAATACCTTTAAATAAAGAATTAGGTTTTCTTCCTACTGCTAACAATACTTTATTAGCTTCCATTACTTCATCATTATTTAGCACTACCTTAACACTATCAGGCATTTTTTCTATATATTTAACACCAACACCAGTTTTGACTTTAACCTTATCTTTCTTGAATAACCTTAAAAGCAGTTTTGATATGTCCTCATCACAAGCTGGTGCTATTCTATCAAGCATTTCAACTATTGTAACATCAGAACCTAAAGCAGAAAATATTCTGCTCCACTCAATACCAATTGCACCACCACCTATAATAACTATACTTTCAGGCACCATATTAAGATTTAAAGCATCATCACTATTAATAACAAGTGTATGATCCGTATCTATATTACCTAAAGAAGCACATGAGCTTCCTGTTGCAATAATAATGTTCTTAGTATCAATTTCTAAACAAGTTTCTCCGGAAACAGCTATCTTACTAGCAGAAACAATGGAAGCTTCTCCTTTGTATACGGTAATATTAACATAAGATTTTAATAGCTGTTCCAGGCCTTTTTGCATCTGTTTAACTATTTTTTTCTGGCGATCATAAATAGCATGTATATCAATCTCATAATCTGAAATATTTATGCCATGGCCCTTAGCGTGTTTAACTACTTCAAGAGAATGTACCGATGATAGCATCGCTTTGGTCGGTATACATCCTTTATTCAGGCATGTCCCCCCCAGAAAATCTTTTTCTATTAAGGCCACTGAAGCTCCTAACTGAGCAGCCCTTATAGCCCCCACATAACCGCCGGGGCCAGCTCCAATTATTGATATATCATAACTCATAACTTTAGCCTCTAATCTTATTTTTTCTGGAATATCATAACATATTCGTGCTTAAATATGTAGAAGCCTCCGGCTAAAGCTCTATATCTCCACAAATTAGATGTTCGGCCTTTTCCTTGTTCATTGCCTTCTATGTTCTTAACAATAATAGACTTAGTTTTAAAACCTATCTCATTCATCTTATTCATACATAAAAAGCCTAATGGTATCAGCTCCCCCTTAGAATACTTATCACCAATTATAAGTACAGCATAACGATTTTTCTCAAGACTATCATAACCATTTTTTGCAACCTGACTAAATTTATTTAGAAAGTCTTCAGTTGTTTCACAGTTTGAAAGATCTTTTTCATTATCACTAAACTTAATTATATCAGCATACGGAGGATGTAATATTAACAACTGTGCCTTTTCTTCTCCCATTGACCTGAACACAGAATTCAATTTAGCTGGAAGTTTTTCATTTGAGCTATCAGCACATACTAAATGTATATCATTTCTACAACCATCATAAACCTTGCCCTGAACATAATTTACAAGATCCTTCTTGAGTTCAACCCCTACACAACGTCTATTCATATTCATTGCTTCTACTACTGTTGTGCCCGAGCCTAAAAACAAATCTAAAACTATATCCTTTTCTTTTGTAAAACGATTAAATACCTGTGTCGCAATCTGTGGAACGTAGCCTCCATAATAATCAAGTTTATGGCCAGCACCTTTAGCCCTGGAAGGTATATTCCATAATGTGCCAGTCTCAATATAATCGTATTCACGCCAATTATCTAAATCTATATCATTATATGCAGGAGCTTTACGCTTGTTCCTGACAACTGACAAGCCTGAATTCTTGGAAGACGCACTTAAATTAGTAGCCACTTTCCTCTTCTCCAAATATCTCTGTATTTACATATTCCTGTTCTGGTTCACCACTATTTCTAAAGGCATAAAACTGGATACTACATTCCTTCTCGAATGCAATAAATTGTTCGATTTTGACTGATTATAAAAATCCTAAAAACCTTCAATAGAAGCCGCTTATAGCTCTATTGAACAGGAATATTTTAAAAAGAACAATCCTAAAAAACAATCAACAACTACATATAATACATGTAGCATGTTCAACAACCAAATGAACTATTATCAGTGAATAACTGAAGAAATTAATCAACACATACTATACATTAAAAGCGCAAACCCCATGTCATATCTAGGTTACAAGCATCAACAAAAGGGCTGCAATTCAATTCCTGTTCAAAACATCTATTTATAGAGATAATCCGTAAATAGCTTATAGCATGGGGTTTATAGGTTAATACTTTTTGGAACAAGGTTATTAATTAATCAACAATATGTTGGCATCATGAACAATAACACTGCTAAGGGTTTCAATAACCACAATCAAAGGAAGCATCGATAAAACGCCTCCAGCAGCAAACAAATATTGTTCAAAAGCATAAAATACAAGTTAATATTAGAAATAAAAACGATATAATATAAGTTTGTAGATTATTTCAGCACATCCTAATATTATATGAAATTGTTGTATACATTAGTTAACAAAACTCTACTACACATATTTTTTTAGTACACAAATAGTTGAATACTAATACTAATTTTATATTTTTTATATATTTATTTTATATTATTCAGATGCTCTTTTATTTATAATGATTTAAATATAACCTCTAAGTTTAGTTGCTTCTGCAACTCTACTTATTCCAGACATGTAACAGGCTAATCTATAGCTAACCTGGTGCTCTCTAGTTAGATCTGTTATTTCTTTAAAGGCTTCATTTAGATATTTAGCCATCTCATCATTAATTTGCTCAGAAGACCACTTAAATTGCTGTATATTCTGAATCCATTCAAAATAATCCACAATAGCTTCACCAGATGTAACAAGCAGATCAGGTATCACTACAACACCACTGGAAAATAATATCTCTTCAGAGTCAGGTTCTATAAGCATATCATCAAGTTCAAGTACTATTTTAGCTTTAACCTTTGAAGCATTAGAGCTGTCAATATATGTCTCGCTAAGGCCCAAAAGCAATACGTCTACATCAAGACATGTTACATCTTTTACAGGTATGCTTTCACCATAAGGATAGCCACTAAGGCTTTTATTTTGAACTATATATGACTTTAAATCCTCTAAATCAAAACCTTCCGGATTATATATACATACACTAGAATCACTTAAAGCTATTAATGAACAGTTTAAATAGTTTAAATACTCAATAAAGTAACCAGCCTGAGATAAATCAATTGAAATAGCCACTGACATATCTGGTAACTGGGTTTGAATAGACTTAGATGCTAGATCAAGCAAATAATAAGCGGTATTAACAAGTGCTGTTCTTCTACCTTTGGTTCCTCCAAGCGCTTCCGGTTTACCAGTAGCTACAGCAGGAGAATACCCAAATTTTTTACTATATTCATCCATAACACAGGCCATAATAATATCATTGGCATTCTTTCCCTGCGTTATAATGTCTTTATATGGACCAATCAACGATGAAATCTTGTGAATATAATTTCTAACAGCGCCCTCCAATAAACCCGATGAAGCATTATTAACATCTACTTTAATACCACCATAAGCGCCACCAAAAGGAATATTCACCAGAGCAGTTTTACAAACAGTTCTATTTGCATGAGATATTAATTTTTCAAGATTTAAATCCTTATCCAAAGAAATTCCACCATAATAGGGTCCTCTGGAGCCATTATGTTGAATACGATAACCAGAATACAGATAAAAATTACCCTCTGAGTCTTTAACCGGTATTTCTACCTTAATTTCACGATAAGGTGATTTTAGCACTTCAGCAATATCATAAGCTAAACCTAATTTACTTATCGCTGAACTAAATAGCTTATTAGTTTCAGTTAATATATTCATATTACTCATATCTTGCTCCCAACTAAAGTCTAGAATATTAAAACACAATCATAATCGAGAAAAAAGGAAAAATAGCCCCGCCAGACATTAAGTTTTGTAACGCCAAATTGGAACTAAATCTTCAAAATCAAAATCTATATAAATAGGGTCAATTTATCTTATGTAACATTTTGTAAAGAAATTTTTTCCAAGGTTGCTTTTTTTCCCCTTTTTTGTTAAGCAAAAATCTGATATAATTGTAGTATAAATAAAATAGTTAATATACATTTTGAATCATACTTGAAAACAGGCTATTACAGCTGATTGCAAATTCTTCCGATTCTATATTTTTTACTATAAGCTAAAGGGGCAAAAACAATGTATTATTACAATGGTAGTGTTTACGTTGAAGACGAAGATCAGTGTCAAACCTGCTCTAATTTCGCACATGGCGTAGCCTGCCCTCTACTACAGGCTCTAGGAATGGGTGTTGTAGTGATGCAAGATAATTTAATTGTCACTAACTGTGGATTCTATAAGGAATTCAAACGGAGCTTACGAATAGTTAAAAGTGAAAATGAAACTTCAGAAACCGACGATGAGAACCCGGGAGATAATTTAATAAGGCTTCATTCATAAATAATTATCATTAACTTAAACTTTAAAAGGTTCTGGCAAACAAATTGCCAGAACCTTTCAGCTTTTTATAAACTTCTATATAACTATTTCACATTAAATAGAGGAAGCCTAGAATATTAATCCACCTTCCCTTGCAGCATCAGCAAGTGCAGCAACTCTGCCATGATACAAGAAGCCACCACGATCAAACACAACAAACTCAATTCCTTTTTCTTTAGCACGTGAAGCTATTAACTTGCCTACTTCTATGGCTGCATCTTTATTTGCACCGGTATCAAGAGATTCTTTTAAAGGTTTCTCTATTGTACTGGCAGAAACAATTGTTTTAGAACTATCATCATCAATAAGTTGAGCATAAATATGTTTACTGCTTCTATAAATAGCTAATCTTGGTCTTTCTGCCGTACCTTGTATTTTTCTACGAACTCTTAAATGCCTTTTTCTTGTGACTTGTTTTCTATCCTTTTTTATAATCATAAGCTTATACCTTATTTTTTACCAGTCTTACCAGCTTTTCTTCTAATCTGTTCGCCTCTATAGCGAATACCTTTTCCTTTATAAACCTCTGGAGGCCTTTTGTCACGAATTTCAGCTGCTATATCACCCACCAACTTTTTGTCAGCACCAGTCACTGCAATTTTAGTATTGCTTTCGAGCGAAATTTCAATACCTGGAGGTGGTTCAATAATGACCGGATGACTATAACCTAGCTGCAAATTCAAGTTTCTGCCATCTAATTGAGCACGATAACCAACACCAACAATATCAAGATGTTTTGTAAATCCCTGACTTACACCAACAACAATATTATTTATAAGTGTACGACTCAAGCCATGGTATGCTCTAATCTTTCTATCTTTAGGGTTAGTTATATCAACGAGTATATTTTTACCTTCTAGTTTAAGGATAACTTCTGGTCTTATCTGAACAGACAAAGTTCCTAAAGGCCCCTTAGCAGTTACAAGGTTATCCTCAATTTTAACTTCTACTTTATCAGGTATTTCTACAGGTTTTTTACCGATGCGGGACATCAGAAGAGTCCTCCATATTTAATTATTCTACCAAACATAACAGAGTACTTCGCCACCAACATTTTCTGTTTTGGCTTTTCTGTCTGTTAATAGACCTTTATTTGTACTTACAATAGCTATGCCAAGTCCATCAAAAACTTTAGGCATATTTTTGGCTTTTGTGTAAATTCTTAAGCCAGGTTTACTAACTTTTTTAAGGCCAGTGATAACAGGTGCCCTATTTTTTGTATATTTAAGAGCCACTCTTAACCATTCAAATTTTTCTTTTTTAAATTCTTCATAGTCACATATATAACCTTCATCCTTTAAAAGTTTTGCTACTTGCACTTTTAACTTACTTGAAGGCATTTCTAATGTGTCATGACCAACTGTGTTAGCGTTTCTTATTCTTGTTAACATATCAGCTATAGGATCTGTATTCATATGAACTATCCTTTATTTACCAACTTGATTTAGTTACACCAGGTAGCAATCCTTCGTGAGCCATTTTTCTTAAGCATAAACGGCACAATCCGAAGTCTCTATAGTAGCCTTTAGGCCTACCACAGATATTACACCTATTTCTTAGCCTTACTCGAGGATACTTTCCTTTAGCGGCTAGTTCTCTTCTTTTCTTTTCCTTTTCTATCATTGACGTTTTAGCCAAGGCTTCAATCTCCTATTATGATGCTATTTTTTGCTGCTTAGTCCTTCTGAAGGGCATGCCCATCAAAGCTAAAAGTTCTTTAGCTTCTTCATCAGTATTAGCAGTAGTAACTATACAGATATTCATACCCCTAACTGCATCGATTTCATCGTAGTTAATCTCAGGGAATATGATTTGTTCTTTCAAACCTAATGAATAATTGCCTCTTCCATCAAAGCTTTTATCATTTACTCCTCTAAAGTCACGGATTCTAGGTAATGCTACACATACTAATTTCTGGTAAAAA
Organism: Cyanobacteriota bacterium; assembly: GCA_040752795.1. GTDB lineage: Bacteria > Cyanobacteriota > Vampirovibrionia > JBFMGH01 > JBFMGH01 > JBFMGH01. Next base: position 76,393 of record JBFMGH010000073.1, on the reverse strand, counting down.
TCATACATCATTTTCCCTCTAAGGGTTACCATAGCACCTATTGGCATTCCTGCTCTGATTTTAAAGGTAGCAATTGACTTTTTAGCCCTAGTAACAACAGGCTTTTGACCGGATATAGCTGTCAGCTCTTTTACACCAGCATCTAAAGCCTTAATGTTATGTGAACCTTCACCCATACCCATATTAATTACAATTTTCTCAAGTTTAGGAATCTGGTATGGATTCGTATATCCAAATCTTTCCTGAAGCTTAGAGAAAACCTCTTCCTTATATCTTTTTCTTAAATCCATATTGGCCATTGTTATGTGTCCCTTTAATTGTTATAGACTTAATTAAATATCAAAATGCTCTTCACAGTGCATACAGATACGAGTTTTAGTATCGTCTTCCAAAACAGCATGTTTAATCCTAGTAGGTTTTTCACATTTTACGCAATAAAGCATCACTTTAGAAGATGATATTGGTGATTCGCGCTTTACTAAACCACCCTGAATACCTGCCATTGGATTAGCACGCATTGCTTTAGTAACTATATTAACACCCTCTACACTGACTTTTCCCTTCTTAGGGAAGGATTCTTTAACTGTACCTACTTTTCCTTTATCCTTGCCGGAAGTTACGATAACAGTATCTCCTGCTTTTACATGCAACTTGGGTTTTGTTTTAGCTTTATTCATTTCAATTTCTCCCGATGATTAAATAACCTCCGGAGCTAGAGACACAATTTTCATAAAATTCTTGTCTCTAAGTTCTCTTGCTACAGGACCAAATACCCTGGTACCTGTAGGATTAAGGTCTTTATTTATTATTACTGCAGCATTATCATCAAATCTGATTGTTGAACCATCAGATCTTCTTAAGCTTGCCTTTGTTCTAACGATAACAGCTCTGACAACATCAGATTTCTTAACAGGCATATTAGGTGCTGCATCTTTAACAACAGCAACAATTATATCGCCAACACCAGCATACCTACGATTAGAGCTACCTAATACTCTAATACAAAGTAATTCCTTTGCTCCGGTGTTATCTGCAACTGTTAAGCGGCTTTCTTGCTGAATCATAGTTTCTGCTCCATAAGTTGACTTATAAATTTTCTTCAGAAGTTTCTTCAGTTTCTACGATAGCTCTTTCAATAATCTCAGAAACATTCCATTTTTTATGTTTGCTAATAGGGCGCCATTCAACGATTTTTACTTTATCACCCTCGTTGCAATCATTTTTTTCATCGTGGGCCATGTATTTCTTTGTAGAAACAATAACTTTCTTGTAAATTGGATGTGGTTTGTGATCTTCAACACTTACCACAACCGTTTTATTCATTTTATTACTTACTACAGTACCTACTTTTTCTTTTCTAGGCATATTTTCTACCTCTTCAAGGTTTATTTATTAACAGATGCAAGTTCCTCTGCCAATTCTTTTTGTCTAATTACAGTTTTGGCCTGAGCTATAGTATGTCTTAAAGCTGCAATCTCAGCGGTATTTTCTACCTTATGTGTTGCCAGCTTAAACCGGATGTCGAATAACTTAGCCCGGCATTCTTTAACTTTATCATTTAACTCATCTATAGTTAAATCTCTTAATTCATTCATATCCATTATTCGCCACCATGGTGCTTACATACAAACTTACATTTCATAGGAAATTTTTGAACAGCCAATCTAGCAGCTTCTTCTGCGGCCTCTTTAGATACTCCAGCCATTTCATAAAGAATTCTGCCTGGTTTAACAACAGCTACCCAGTATTCTGGATTTCCTTTTCCTTTTCCCATCCTTGTTTCAGCTGGTTTTGCTGTTATAGGCTTGTCAGGGAATACTCTAATCCAGATCTTACCGCCTCTTTTTAATTGACGAGTCATAGCTCTTCTAGCTGCTTCTATTTGTCGACTTGTAATCCAGACTGGTTCCAGAGCTTGAATTCCAAAGTCTCCATAATGCAAAGTCACTCCTCTAGTTTCTTTGCCTTTCATTCTTCCACGCATTTGCTTTCTGTATTTAGTTCTTTTTGGCATTAACATGATCTTCAGCTCCTAGCTATTTCTTCCTCTGCCACGTTTTTGGCTAACTCCTCCTTCTGAGGAAGATTTCGGTTTTATGTTGGAATCTGCTTTATCTCCTGGCATTATCTCACCTTTAAAGATCCAGACTTTAATTCCAATTTTACCAAATACTGTGTTAGCTTCAGCAACACCATAATCAATATCAGCTCTTAAAGTATGAAGAGGAATCCTTCCTTCTTTTGCCCATTCAGTACGAGCAATCTCAGCACCGCCAAGGCGCCCTGATACAGCAATTTTTATACCTTGAACACCTGATCTCATGGCTCTTTGAATAGATTGTTTCATTGCCCTTCTAAAAGCAACACGCTTTTCAAGCTGAAGTGCTATAGTTTCAGCAACTAACTGAGAATCAGCATCAACTCTAGCAACTTCTAACACATCTATCTGGACTCTTTTCTTAACCAAAGCTCTCAATTCTTTCCTTAATGAGTCAATTCCTGTACCGCCACGACCTACAACTATACCAGGTTTAGCAGTAACTACTGACACATGAACATTTTGAGCTTTTCTTTGTATTTCTATCCGGCTAACACCAGCCGTATACAATTTCTTTTTGATATATTTACGAATCCGGAAATCCTCGGCAAGCAGGTCAGCATATTCTTTTCTATTAGCAAACCAGTTACTTAGCCAGGGTTTATTGATTCCTACTCTTAGTCCGTTTGGATGAACTTTCTGACCCAAGGTATCCTCCTATCACTATTTTTTGTCTTTAATGCTAACTGCTATTGTCAAATGAGAAGTGCGTTTGATTCTCTTATAAACCCTGCCCTGAGCTCTAGGCTTAAACCTTGAATACCTAGGGCCTTCATCAGCCCATACTTCACTTACATAAAGATCTTCAGGATTAGCCTGATATTTTTGCTCAGCATTGGCCACAGCTGCATGTAGATTTTTTTCAACAACTCTTGCTGCCGCATACGGCATAAAGTGAAGAATGTCCGCAGCTTCTACAACGCCTTTTCCTCTAATTTCATTAATTACTCTCCTGATTTTACGAGGAGACATAATTATATATCGTTGTTTTGCTTTAGATTCCATTATTTCATTTTCCTTTTAGCTGTTTTATCTTGACCAGCATGCCCTCTAAAATATCTTGTCGGTGCAAATTCGCCCAGCCTATGTCCAACCATTTGCTCAGTTACATAAATTGGCACATGCTTCTGACCATTATGCACTGCAATTGTATGTCCTATCATTTCAGGAACTATCATAGAGGCCCTACTCCAGGTTTTTATAACTTTTTTATCATTGTTTCTGTTTAATTCATCAATTCTTTTTCTTAGTTTTTCGTGTATGAATGGACCCTTTTTTAAGGAACGAGACATATAAAACTCTCCTTTATCCTACGATTTGCGTTTTCTGACAATATAACGATCAGAATGTTTCTTTGCACGAGTTTTAGTACCCATAGCAGACTTGCCCCATGGTGTTTGAGGCTTGCCACCAATAGGTGATTTGCCTTCACCACCACCATGTGGATGGTCAACAGGGTTCTTAGCAGTGCCTCTAACTGTTGGACGTATACCCTTATGACGGTTCCGTCCAGCTTTACCAATACTCATGTTTTTATATTCAATGTTACCCAGTGTTCCTATAGTTGCATAACAATCCATATGAACCATTCTCATTTCAGAGCTTGGCAACCTGAGTGTTACATAAACACCTTCTTTAGCCATTAATTGAATGCCTGTTCCAGCGCTTCTGGCCAATTGCCCGCCTTTGCCTGGCTGCATTTCAACATTATGTATGATGGTACCTAAAGGAATGTTTCTTAATGGTAAAGCATTTGCGCTTTTAATTTCAGCCTCAGGGCCACTTTCAATCTTATCACCAACTTTAAGACCTAAAGGGGCTAGAATATATCTCTTTTCGCCATCCGCATAAACTACAAGTGCAATACGAACATTGCGATATGGATCATACTCAATGGTAGTTATTCTTCCTGGTATACCAACTTTGTTTCTTTTAAAATCAATTTGTCTATAGAGTTTTTTATGGCCTGAACCTTTATGATGACAGGTAATTTTACCAGAATTATTTCTACCTGATCTTCTTTTCAAATTTTTAAGCAGAGGCTTATAAGGCTTATCAGTTGTAATTTCATCAAACTCCATAACGCTCATATGTCGTCTACCAGGAGATGTTGGTTTTACTTTCCTAATACCCATTTTTATACTCCAGTAAATAGTTCTATAGGTTCACCGTCAATAGACACAACAGCTTTTTTGGTAGCCTTGGTTGTACCCATTCTTTTTCCAAATCTTCTTGTTGTGCTTGGTTTATTTATTGTACGGACCTTGGTAACTTTACGTCCAGGAAAAGCTAATTCTACAGCTTTAGCTATTTCTATCTTATTTGCATCAAGAACTACTTCAAATACATACTGATTATGTTCTTGCAATGCTGTAGATTTCTCTGTAATAATTGGTTTCTTGAGAATCTCGTATAATCTTGAATTTTCACTCATTAGCTTAACCTCTCTGTGATTAATTGAGCAGCAGATTCAGTCATAACAATGTTACCAGCTTCTAATAAATCTTTAATATTTAAATTAGTTGGATGTAACAGTTTTACATAAGGTACATTGCGTGCTGATAATTCTAAATTTTGATTTTCAGTTTGCTTAGTATCTGCAATAATCAATATTTTGCCAGATAATTCTAAATTATTAATTAAACTTATAAATTCTTTTGTCTTCGGCTCTGATAAAGCAGAAAAATCTTTTATAACTTTTATATCTTCTAACCTGGCTGATAAAGCAGATTTTATTGCAACTCTTCTAGCTTTAGTAGGAATAGAGAAAGAATAATCTCTTGGTTTAGGGCCAAATATTACACCACCACCTCTAAAGAGAGGGTTTCTTGTACTTCCGGTTCTTGCCCTTCCAGTTCCTTTTTGTCTCCAGGGTTTTTTTCCGCCGCCTCTAACTTCTGACCTTGTTTTAGCTGAAGCAGTTCCAGCCCTTGCATTATTGAGTTGTCTTCTGAGTGCAAGATGCATCAGATGCATATTTGGTTCAATACCAAACACTTTATCTTCCAGATCTATATGACCCATTGCTTTTCCATCACTACCATGGAGGGCTACTTGTTTCGTCATTTTTTAATTACTCCTATAATTCCATTTAGTTCTAGATGGTTTAATTGTAACGATTGTACCTTCATGTCCGGGTACTGATCCCTTAATAAGAATCAGATTTCTTTCGCTATCAATTTTAACCACTTTCAGCTTACTAATGGTAACTTTCTCAGCCCCCATACGACCAGGCATTGCATGGCCTTTATAAACTCGAGATGGAGTAGTTCCAGCCCCTATGGATCCTGTAATTCTATGTGATTTGGACCCGTGAGACATTGGGCCTCTATGAGCATTATGACGCTTAATACAGCCCTGGAACCCTTTACCTATTGACTTAGCAGTGACATCAACTTTAATAACATCACTAAAAATGGACAGATCTATTTTCTGTCCTATCTGATAGTCATTTATATTATCTACTCTAAATTCTTTTAATAACTTAAAAGCTGGTAGATTATTTTTTTCTAGGTGCATTAGCTCTGGGCGTGTTAAACGTCTTTTCTTCGTAGGTTCTGTACCTAATTGTACAGCGTCATAACCTTCTTTTTCTTTTGTCTTAAGTTGAGTAACAGTCAAAGGTTCAACTTTTACTACTGTAACCGGCACAACCAAGCCATCATCATCAAAGACCTGTGTCATACCTAATTTCTTACCAACTACTCCTAGAACCATATGTTCTCTTCCTTCTAATTCGCAGTGAGCGCTACGCTAAGAGCTCGTAGATCACTGATTTGATATTAAGTTTTAAAGTTTTACTTCAATATCAACACCAGCGGGCAAGTCCATTCTGCTCAACTCTTCTGTTGTCTGAGGGGTAGGATCAAGAATATCAATAATTCTTTTGTGTATCCTAGTCTCAAAATGCTCTCTGGACTTTTTATCTACGTGCGGTGAGCGTAAAACACAATAAACACGTCTTCTTGTAGGAAGTGGAATAGGCCCTGCAACACGGGCATTGGTTCTTCTTGCTGTATCAACAATTTTATCTGCCGATGTATCAATTAATCTATGATCATAAGCCTTCAAACATACCCTTATTCTGTGTTGTTTAGCTGCCATTTCTCCACTTCCTACTTAGAACTTACTATACCTACAAACGAGTAATTTACTCGACTATTTTGTCTACCAATCCAGCGCCAACTGTTCTTCCGCCTTCTCTGATCGCAAATCTCATACCTGGCTCGATAGCTACAGGTGCAATCAGTTCAACGGTCATAACAATGTTATCACCAGGCATAACCATTTCAACGCCATCTGGTAATTGAATTGAACCAGTTACGTCAGTAGTTCTAATATAGAACTGTGGTCTGTAGCCTGTGAAGAATGGTGTATGTCTTCCACCTTCTTCTTTTTTAAGAACGTAAACGTTAGCTGTAAACTTAGTATGAGGTTTAATTGAACCAGGCTTAGCTAATACTTGGCCTCTTTCAATCTCTTCCTTGCCAACACCTCTCAATAAAGCACCGATGTTATCACCAGCAATACCCTCATCAAGAGATTTTCTGAACATCTCAACTCCAGTTACTACAGCCTTACGGGTTGGAGAAAAGCCTATGATTTCAATCTCATCACCGACTCTAACTCTTCCACGCTCAACTCTTCCAGTAGCAACTGTACCACGACCTGTAATTGAGAATACATCTTCAACTGGCATTAAGAATGGTTGATCAATATCTCTCTCTGGTGTTGGAATATAATCATCCACAACATCCATCAATTGCCAAATGCAATCAATTTCAGCATTTTCGCCACGTTTTAATTTTGGATTTGCATTTAAAGCATCTAATGCTTTTAAGGCACTTCCTCTAACAAATGGAATATTATCTCCATCAAACTCATATTCAGTTAACAGGTCTCTAGCTTCCATTTCTACTAGATCTAAAAGCTCCTCATCATCAACCTGATCAACTTTATTCAAGAATACTACTAATCTTGGCACACCAACCTGTCTTGACAACAATATATGTTCTCTGGTTTGTGGCATCGGACCATCTGCAGCAGAGATAACTAGAATCGCACCGTCCATCTGAGCGGCACCAGTAATCATGTTTTTAACATAGTCAGCGTGACCAGGACAGTCTACGTGTGCATAGTGTCTTTTGTCAGTTTCATATTCTACGTGAGCTGTGTTAATTGTAATACCTCTTGCTTTTTCTTCTGGCGCAGCATCGATTTCGTCGAATTTCTTCTGTTCTGCTTGGCCAGCAGCGGATAAAGCAAAAGTAATAGCAGCCGTTAATGTTGTTTTACCATGATCTACGTGACCAATAGTTCCTACGTTAACGTGCGGCTTTGTTCTTTCAAATTTTGCCCGAGCCATCTTTTTCTCCTTTACTTAGAAAACTCAAACTTTTATCTTACCATGCTTCACCATAATTATTTTTGAAGTATGCCCATGATGAGATTTGAACTCATGACCTTCCCCTTACCAAGGGGATGCGCTACCCCTGCGCCACATGGGCACTTAAGTTGGGCAGGGTTGGATTTGAACCAACGTAGGCTTGCGCCAGTGGATTTACAGTCCACCCCCTTTAGCCACTCGGGCACCTACCCATCTTTTGGCCTTTTCGATAGTGTTCTAACATCTTGCTAATATCCATTTTTTTAATAATCGCTTGATTTTGAACACTAACGACAGGAGTTTCCTTCATGTGAATCAATATCTTATTAACTACATAGTTGATTGTCAATATTCAGTAATTTGTTTTTATTATTTCTATGTTCAGCTCAAGTAGCTAATTCAGATAATTCAATACTAAGGAATCACGAAAATAACCTTATATCAAGGTTTTGTTTAATATTTTGTTACATTGCCAAAACCTTTTAACAATACTGAATGGTTGTTAAATATATCTCAATAAGCCTTATTATTTTATTTTCAGTATTGTTGAATCTCATTTCCTTAGCTCTTAAACTAAACTCATATTGTAACAACTTAATAAACCTTAATTATTTTGTATTTCATATTAGCATATCTATATTTTCTTCTTAAAGTCTTGCTTACAACATTAAGTTTTTTTTCGAATAAGTAATAATTTATCATTTTAAGCTTAAATACTTGTTTTATAAGGTTTTAAAGTGTTTTCAAAAATAGCGCAATTATTATTTGTTTAGTAGAAACAAATCTTAAGAATTTAATATTTAGAAATCTTAATAAATACCAAACATACTTAAAATTCATTTTCAAAATGAACGTTATTATAGTGACTTTAAAAAGTAAATAATTAAGACAAATCCTACATTTGTAATACTATGTCCGTAGAGATTTTGTTTACGTCAAATATTTGTTCATTCATTTAATTGTTCACTAACATGATATAAACGAATTACTTATATAAATGACAACTAACTTTTCTACCGTCTGACATTGAAATTAATTCAGGTGAAACAGTTTTACACTCTGGCATTCTCTTAATGCATCTTGGCTCAAAATAGCATCCCGATGGCAATGATCCTATACTTGGAGGCTGACCTTCTATTTGTTCAAGCCGTGTTTTATCTTGCGTTGGCAAAGATTTCAACAAACCTATTGTATAAGGATGAAGAGGGTCTTTATAAATGTTTAAAACATCAGCATATTCAACAACCTGACCAGCATACATTACTATTACATCCTGACACATCTCTGCTATAACTCCAAGATCATGTGTAATAAGTAATAAAGACATCCCTTCATCTTTCTGAATGTACCTGATAAGATCTAAAATCTGAGCCTGAACTGTTACATCTAGAGCTGTAGTAGGTTCATCTGCTATTAACAACCTTGGTTTACACGATAATGCCATAGCAATAATAACTCTTTGCCTCATTCCTCCTGATAATTCATGAGGATAATTTGTCAATATTCTTTCAGGGTTTGGTATTTTAACCTGACTTAATACTTCTATCGCTCTTTTATTAGCTTTATCATCATAAATATTCTGATGTAATTCTATTACCTCTCTGATTTGATCTCCTACAGTATAAACAGGATTTAGTGATGTAAGTGGATCTTGAGGAATAAGTGCTATTTTATTTCCTCTTATTAAACGCATATCTTCCTGGTTGAGATCTGTAAGGTTCATATCATTGAAAAATATCTTACCTGAATCAATAATGGCATTATTAGGCAATAACTTTAAAATAGAAAGAGAAGTAACTGTTTTGCCACAACCAGATTCACCTACTATTCCTAAAACTTTTCCCTTCTCCAATAAAAACGTAACATTATCTACAGCCTTAATAGGTCCATCTTCTGTGCAAAAAACAGTAGAAAGACCCTCCACTTTCAAGACTATGTTAACGTTAGAATCTTGAGACAAAATATAAACCTTTATTTTAAGAAGCTATATAGAGCTTCCAGGGGGATGAAACCCTTCTGGTAATAACTCTTTATCTGGCCAAAGTATAAATTCATTTACGGTAGCTTTATCAAGATTAATAGATTCTCTTAAATTAGAATCTTTAAGAGTTGCACCACATAAATTAACCCCTGAAAAATCAGCGCCATTGAAGTTAGCACCAGTACAATCAGCTTGACTCATGTTTGCTTTATTCAAACTGACTCCACTAAAGTTTGTTTCTACTAGCTTAGCCTCTCTTAAATCTGCTTCTAACATTGTTGCCATGGTCAAGTTGGCTCTTGATAAATTTATTTCTTCCATTTTTGCGCTATTTAAATTAGCTTTCACAAAGCTAGCCTGGTCTGCATTGGCTCTTCTCATAATTGCATTCGTTAAAACAGTATTATCCAGGCGGCTCATAATCATATTTGCTTTATAAAGGTCTGCTTCATTTAGATTCGCCCCTGTAAGATCCGCCTCTCCCATCTTAGCCCAAACTAAATGAGCATTAGAAAGATTAGAATTACACAATTTTGCCATTATAAGGTTTGCTTTATATAAATCTGTTTCTTTAAGATTAGAACCCTCTAAAATCACTTCCCCTAAGTCAGCGCCATTAAGGTTAGACCTGCTTAAATCCGAATTAGCAAGATTAGCAAAACTCAAATTAACACCACTTAAATCCGCTTCTGAAAGGTTAACACCGGTTAACTTAGCTTTATATAAGCTATCTCCTCTCATATTAGCCCAGCGTAAATCAGCCTGACTCATATCAGCAAGGCTGAGATTAACTTTATAAAAGTTTGCACCCTTTTCAGGTTTCTTGCCAATATTCTTGATTCCAGAGATTAAACTACCTATAATATTTTGATCCCCTCTTGGAATTCCATCAAGAGTGCCTGACAGATTGACACCGCTCAAATCTACTTGCCTTAGATCTATTGGAGCAAAATTTGTCTTTTCTCTATATTGATTAAAATCCTTAATGCTACTAGTTAATAACCTTAAAATTTGTTCCTGATTTTTAGCTCTCACAATTTTTACCTTCTAAGCGGTGATTAATTTTAAATTTAGTAATTAAGTTATTAGTATAAATTAAACATAAACAAGTAGTAAACAGCTTATTCTGTTCTATTTTATCATGTCACAAAGTAATGAAAAATAATCAATAATCATACTCTTTTTGAGATAAAACACTAAAATAAATAATTCTTAAGGACTACTACAGATTTTAACTTATTTTAACACTTTAGCTTCTAGCCAATCATAATAAGCTTTAACAAATTACTATTCATTCAATTTACTATTAATCAAAGCTTCTAGATCCTTAAGAAGTTTTTCTCTTTCTATTTTATTCTGAAGTTTAAGATCTTCAATCTCATGTTTAAACTCTATCCTCATAGAATCAACTTTATCTTCAAGACTACTTGTGTTATCTGCTACCATTTCATCTACAAAAACAGCATTTGCAATTGATAACCCTATTAATCCACCTGTTAAAACAGTAAATACAAAGTAGGCTCTGGCAACAAAACCCATAAAAGGAGTGCTATTTTCTGCTATTGTATCTGGTATCTCATACCAGCCCTCTATAGTAAATACCTTAAACATTGAATATATCGAAATAAGTGGATCTCCAAAATTGTCCGGATCTATATCAGAGAATAAATAAGCAGCTCCAATAGCTAAAATAAAGTTATATATACATAATGTAATTAGAAACCCAACAGAAACAGCCAGTGCCCTTTTAATACCAGTCCAAAGTTTTTCTTGATTCGGAATAAATTTGGCAAGCTTAAAAAATCTGAATAACCTTCCTATCCTTAATATCAATATAAGAGCAAACTCTTCAGTATTAAGAAATGGAGCCAGCAACATTGGTGTACTGATTAAAACAATAATAAAATCAAACTTGCACCACCCGGATGACCAATAACCTTTCCAGGTTCTCATTTTTATCTTTATTATTGCCTCAATAACAAAGTATACCGTACACACATAATCAACAGGAAATAAATAATGCTTGTAAATTTTATGTATATCTGGAAAAGCACCTAAAAATAAAACTAAGCTATTGATAACTATTATTAACATAACAAGTTTTTCAGATATCAGAAATTTTAATATTTTATTTTCAGAGAACTCATTTTCCATTATGTTATTACTCTTAACAATTTAGGTTTCTTTGTTAATTACTAATAATAATTTTTATCTTTCATATATTACTACAACCAAAATTATAAATTGTTTAAATAATTAAAAAAGCCTCTAAACAATGTTTAGAGGCTTTATTATTAAGTCCTGGCGACGAGCTATCTTCCCAGGGGGTCGCCCCCCAAGTATTGTCACCGCAGGCAGTCTTTACGGCCGTGTTCGGGATGGGAACGGGTGTTTTCCTGCCGCTATAATCACCAGGATAAACTTGTATCCTGAGAGCTGCACAGAAACAATGAAATTAACACTTGCGTAAATGTTGTTTTCTAGGAAAAGCCCTCGTGCTATTAGTACCAGTAAGCTTCATGTGTCACCACACTTCTACCTCTGGCCTATCAACCGGGTAATCTTCCCGGGCACTTACTTGGTTTACCCAATGAGAGAACTAATCTTAAGGTGGGCTTCGCACTTATATGCTTTCAGCGCTTATCCACTCCGAACACAGCTACCCAGCGTTTGCCCTTGGCAGGACAACTGGTACACTGGCGGTTCGTCCGTCCCGGTCCTCTCGTACTAAGGACGGCTCCTCTCAATTCTCTTACGCGTGTACCGGATATGGACCGAACTGTCTCACGACGTTCTGAACCCAGCTCGCGTGCCGCTTTAATGGGCGAACAGCCCAACCCTTGGGACGTACTACCGCCCCAGGATGCGACGAGCCGACATCGAGGTGCCAAACCTCCCCGTCGATGTGGACTCTTGGGGGAGATCAGCCTGTTATCCCTATGGTAACTTTTATCCGTTGAGCGACGGCCCTTCCATTCGGAACCGCCGGATCACTAAGCCCGACTTTCGTCCCTGCTTGGCTTGTAGGCCTCACAGTCAAGCTCCCTTCTGCCTTTACACTCTTAGGTTGATTTCCGACCAACCTGAGGGAACCTTTGGGCGCCTCCGCTACTTTTTAGGAGGCGACCGCCCCAGTCAAACTCCCTACCTGAAACTGTCCGGCAACCAGATATTAGTGGACTACCGTTAGAACCCTAACTGCATCAGAGTGGTATCTCAAGGGCGGCTCCACAGTTCCTGACGAAACTGCTTCAAAGCCTCCCACCTATCCTGCACAGACACAGCCCGAATTCAATTTCAAGCTAGAGTAAAGCTCAATAGGGTCTTTCTGTCCTGGTACACGTAATACGTATCTTCACGTATAACTCAATTTCGCCGAGCCCCTCGCCGAGACAGCGCCCTGATCGTTACGCCCTTCGTGCGGGTCGGAACTTACCCGACAAGGAATTTCGCTACCTTAGGACCGTTATAGTTACGGCCGCCGTTCACCGGGGCTTAGTTTCAGAGCTTCGCCTTACAGCTAACCCCTCCACGTAACCTTCCGGCACTGGGCAGGCGTCAGCCCCTATACATCGTCTTACGACTTAGCAGAGACCTGTGTTTTTGGTAAACAGTCGCCAGGGCCTGGTCACTGCGGCCCTCTCATGCTCACCAGTGCTTGTCTGGATCACACTAACAGGGCATCTCTTCTCCCGAAGTTACGAGACCATTTTGCCGAGTTCCTTAGCGAGGGTTTTCTCGCGCACCTTGGGATTCTCTCCCTGCCTACCTGTGGCGGTTTCGGGTACGGACACTTTAACATCTCGCGAGCGAAGCTTTTCTTGGCAGTGTGGCCTCAACACGTCGAGGTCCGTAGACCTCTCCTCATCACGCCTCACGTCTTGACGCTCCTGCGGATTTACCTACAAGAACTAGCTACACGCTTGAACCAGCATTTCCAATCGCTGGCAGTGTTTAGCCTCCTGCGTCCCTCCGCTGCTGATAACGATATTAAAGTGGTACAGGAATATCAACCTGTTCATCATCGCCTACGCCTTTCGGCCTCAGCTTAGAATCCGACTAACCCCACGCGGACGAGCCTGCCGTGGGAACCCTTAGGCTTTCGGTGCATTGGATTCTCACCAATGTTTTCGCTACTCATGCCGACATTCTCACTTCTGCTTCGTCCACACGTGCTTTCGCTCATGCTTCAACCTACAACAGAACGCTCCCCTACCCAGCAAACATAGTTTGCTGCCACAGCTTCGGTAGTATGCTTAGTCCCGGTGTATTTTCGGCGCGGAGTCGCTTGACCAGTGAGCTGTTACGCACTCTTTCAAGGGTGGCTGCTTCTAAGCCAACCTCCTGGCTGTCTGTGCAACTCTACCTCCTTAACCACTTAGCATACATTAGGGACCTTAGCTGGTGGTCCGGGCTGTTTCCCTCTTGACAACGGAACTTATCTCTCGCTGTCTCACTCCCAAGCAGTAACTCTACCGGCATTCGGAGTTTAACTTGATTTGGTACCATGTTTCATGGCCCGCACCAAACTAGTGCTCTACCTCCGGTAGGATAAACTTGAGGCTGTGCCTAAACGCATTTCGGGGAGAACCAGCTAGCTCCTGGTTCGATTGGCATTTCACCCCTAACCACAATTCATCGTCTAGTTTTTCAACACTAGTACGTTCGAACCTCCACGTAGTGTCACCTACGCTTCATTCTGACCATGGTTAGATCACCAGGCTTCGGGTCTACCGCCAGTAACTTTCGCCCTATTCAGACTCGGTTTCCCTATGGCTTCGGGTGTTAACCCCTTAACCACGCTACTAACGATAACTCGCCGGCACATTCTTCAACAGGCACGCCGTCACACTATTAATAGTGCTCCGACTGCTTGTAAGCACACGGTTTTAGGTTCTATTTCACTCAGCTTCCCACTGTTCTTTTCACCTTTCCTTCACAGTACTAGTTCACTATCGGTCACTAACAGTACTTAGCCTTACGAGATGGTCCTCGCAGATTCAGTCAGGGTTTCACGTGTCCCGACTTACTTGGGTACTTTTATAAGGAGAATACTATCTTTAATCTACAGGGCTATCACCTTCTATGGCATTACTTTCCAGAAATCTTCAAATAAATAGTATTTTTTTGACTCCTCGAGACATTCGTTGCTGTCTCACAAAAAGCCCCACTACCCCTTATACGCAACGCCAACGAGCTATCACGCGTACAAGGTTTGGGCTGTTCCCCGTTCGCTCGCCGCTACTTAGGGAGTCGTTGATTTACTTTCCTTTCCTCCAGCTACTAAGATGTTTCAGTTCGCTGGCTTATCTTTCATATCCTATGGATTCAGATATGAATAACTGGGCATTACCCCAGTTGGGTTTCCCCATTAGGAATCCTGCGGGTCAAAGCATGCTAACAACTCGCCGCAGTTTATCGCAGTTTTCCGCGTCCTTCTTCGACTGTTAGTACCAAGGCATCCACCGTATGCTCTTTGTAGCTTTACCTAGAAAACGGTTTTACATTGGTTAATTTTTTACGTAAAGTATTACGCGCACACTTAAATTTAAATAAAAAAATTAAGTGGCTTCATCGTTCTATGCAGTTGTCAAGGTACAGTTCAAGGCCTAAACCTTGAAGACTGAATAAACTAGGAATATAACCTATCAATTCCATCTAGATTACCAGGTAAAATACTCCAGATCGGGTTGATAAAACCTGATAACCATACAATGTCGACCTGGGATAGACCTATGAAATAAATTCATGGCCAGGTCTCCCTAGAAAGGAGGTGATCCAGCCGCACCTTCCGGTACGGCTACCTTGTTACGACTTCACCCCAGTCACCAACCCTACCTTAGGCGGCTGCTCCCCAGAGGGTTAGCTCACCGACTTCGGGCGTGGTCAGCTTCCGTGGTGTGACGGGCGGTGTGTACAAGGCCCGGGAACGTATTCACCGCAGCGTGCTGATCTGCGGTTACTAGCGATTCCGACTTCATGTAGTCGAGTTGCAGACTACAATCCGAACTAAGCGCAAGTTTTCGAGATTTGCTCACTGTTGCCAGTTGGCTGCTCGCTGTCTTACGCATTGTAACACGTGTGTAGCCCAGAGCATAAGGGGCATGCTGACTTGACGTCATCCCCACCTTCCTCCGGTTTATCACCGGCAGTCTGGCTAGACCGAACTTGCAGAGCATGCTCTACAAGGTAACTAACCACGAGGGTTGCGCTCGTTGCGGGACTTAACCCAACATCTCACGACACGAGCTGACGACAGCCATGCACCACCTGTCTTGGAGTTCCTACCGAAGCAGGCACTCTCTAGTTTCCTAGAGATTCTCCAGATGTCAAGCCCTGGTAAGGTTCTTCGCGTTGCATCGAATTAAACCACATGTTCCACCGCTTGTGCGGGCCCCCGTCAATTCCTTTGAGTTTCACACTTGCGTGCGTACTCCCCAGGCGGGATACTTAACGCGTTAACTACGGCACAGCGGGGGTCGATACCCGCTACACCTAGTATCCATCGTTTACGGCCAGGACTACTGGGGTATCTAATCCCATTCGCTCCCCTGGCTTTCGTTCCTCAGCGTCAGCACCAGCCCAGCAAGGCGCTTTCGCCACTGGTGTTCCTCCCAATATCTACGCATTTCACCGCTACACTGGGAATTCCCCTTGCCTATACTGTGCTCTAGCTTGTCAGTTTCCAGCGCCGAACCGGGGTTAAGCCCCGGGCTTTGACACCGGACTTGACATGCCGCCTACGAACTCTTTACGCCCAATGATTCCGGACAACGCTTGCATCCTCCGTCTTACCGCGGCTGCTGGCACGGAGTTAGCCGATGCTTCCTCTGAGGGTACCGTCAAAATTCGTCCCCTCTGACAGCATTTTACACCCAAGAAGGGCTTCATCATGCACGCGGTGTTGCTGCGTCAGGCTTTCGCCCATTGCGCAATATTCCCTACTGCTGCCTCCCGTAGGAGTATGGGCCGTGTCTCAGTCCCATTGTGGCTGATCATCCTCTCAGACCAGCTACTGATCGTCGCCTAGGTAGGCCATTACCCCACCTACAAGCTAATCAGCCGCAGGCTCATCCTCTAGCGCCGGAACTTTCATCTAAAGGTATTACAACCTAAAGACATATAGGGTATTAGCGGAAGTTTCCCTCCGTTATCCCCCGCTAAAGGGCAGATTTCCTACGTGTTACTCACCCGTCCGCCACTGATGTACCCCCGAAGGGGCCTCATCGTTCGACTTGCATGTATTAAGCACACCGCTAGCGTTCGTCCTGAGCCAGGATCAAACTCTCCATTGTCATAAACTTATATTCTTTTTACCTGAGTTAATACTCAGGTATGTTGAATTCAAGTTAACTCATGTGAGTTTTGTCCTGAAGTATTTTTTTTGAATCAACAGGTTATGTGTTATTCCTAGCTATTCAGTTTTCAAGGTTCGGTTTTATTCTACTATTTCTATGCAAAGCATGAATTTTCGAAAGTATCAAACATACTATCCCACTAATGGGTTGATGTCAAGATTCTATATGTAACAAATTCATGTAAATTTATGCTCTGCGAAATTAAAACTAATACAAAAATCTTTGCTAACCAAGTATTAATTTAGCCTTTTTTAAATCCAAGCCCTCAAAAATCACATTATTTTTAGGTTTTAGGCTCTATACATTCCTTAACAAATTGTTTAACATTTTTTAAGGGAACACCAACGATATCTTTCTATTTAAGAAATTTAAATTTGAGATTATAAAAGACAAAAAGCTCTCGATTCTAATGTTGTACTGGCTAATTTAGCCCATGTTAACATATTTTATTAGTTATCATTTGTTAATGTATTGATTACACTTATAAGGGTACAATGATTGTAATATATACACTTAATCATGTTACTTATATACATTTATATGTTTTTTTATTTTAAACGTTTAAATATTAATATTTATTACTTAAGGTTCATATATATTAATAAATTAAAAAAAAGCCCTCTAAACAGGGCTTTATTGCATAAACTTAACTCTCTCGATTAATGATTTTCTTGAAATTTCTTTAGTGCACCAACAAGCTCTTCTGTAACAGATTGAGAAGAGTTCCTCATAATGCTTGCAAAATCTCTTCCAAGAGATAATACGGTTGAATATAGTTTATTTTCTTTTAGTTCTCTTGCGTTGGTGCATGAGTTTCTACCTTTAAACAATTTAGAAATATATAAAGAATCATCTGCAGCGTGTTCCATTTTTACAAAGTGCTCACCAAAAAGGTCTCTGAACTTTGTAGCACTTTCTTTATTGCCATTAACTTTTGAATCGGCATAAAGTTCACGAACTCTTACACCGTCTTCAAGAGGTGTCATGGATGAGTATCCTACACTAACTGTAAATGGTCCGGGCAGTAATTCTTCTTTTGTATTCTTTTTAGTAATATTTTGGACTCTTTTTCTAACTTTTTCAGCCAATTGCCCTACTTCTTCTTCGTTTAAGTTAGGTAGCAAGGCTACAAATTCCTCTCCACCTACTCTATACAAAGTTCCTTTATTACCCAGAACTTTTTGAACTGCTTCCGAAAAAACTTTTAGAGCTTTATCGCCTTCTTGGTGGCCAAAAGCGTTGTTATACCCTCCAAAATTATCTATATCAAAGGCCATATATCCTAATTCCTGCTTATGAGCACAAGCTCTGAGGAACATTTTAACCTTATCTCTATCAAAAGCTCTCCTGTTTGGCACTTCTAACATAGGATCATGATAAATGAGCTTTTCTAACTTTCTTGAGAATTCTGCTAGCCTGGTCTGTATGAGTTTTTTAGCATCTTCAGAGGTCATTTTTCTTATCTGTGTTGAAATCATAGAATTATCGCTGGTCATATCCAGATCAAGTTCAAGAGAGTCTATCCTTGAAGCAATAGAGCCATATAACCTTGCAGACTCCGGAGTCGGATTTGCCTTAAATGGAATTACATTATTCTTTTTTTGAAACACATTGTGTGACTGAGAGAGATGAGATACTAGCATATTAAAACCTTTTGCACTAATTGTCTAAACAGCAGATCTATACTTTCACTGAGAGAAATTAACTGGTGGTAGTTTTAATAATGCAATCAATAAACTAAATTGCTTAATTAGTATACAGATTTTACAAAGGTTAACTTTTTGTCGACCATGCAAATATTTTGTTCTCATCTCATGTTAAACAGATATCAACCAGTTCGAGGGTTTGTATAGGAATGTAAAGGCATGATTTTTTTAATTGTTAACTAATATTAATAACCTTTTTGAGATTTCAAATCATGCCATTAACTTGTTCTGTAATCTTTCAGTTTGTTCTTCATGACCAAAAGTTTGATAGAACAAAGTTTTTCATGAAAAAAAACAAATTTTTCTGTTGCAGCCATGGTTTCACATGAGATTTGTAGAACAAGCTATAATGAGAAAAATTGAAATTTAATAGGTTGTTCAGGCAGTAAGTTTAAGCTTTTTAAAAGAACTTAGTGATTGTTGTATTTGATTATTCTTATATAGTAGGATATTTTGTCAGTTTAAAATCGGGAGGTCAGGATGCATAATAACCAAAAAGGACTATCTTTTACTCCATTAGTAGACTTAACTTATTCAAATGTTGCTATGCTTCCAGGCAACCCCAGTTTATACATGATTTGCAAAAGAGACAAAAACAAAGATAATCAGGTTATTTTTGCTGGAGTCGCTGCCAATTTAAAATTTGAATTAACAAAGTATTTAGAGAAACAACCTTATTACTCCGGACTAACATTTTGTTATACCCCCACAACAACTACAAACGTGTTAAAGAATTCTAAAACCCCTTTGTATGAGAGAGTCGCCTGACCTTTCCTTTTTTTTGTTGTCCTGCAAAGGAGGTTTTTACCTCCTTTTTGCTTGATTAAATTTAGGGGTTAACAATTTAAATTATCATACTGAAAGGGTTTTTAGATTTGTTTTTCTTGTAAGTTGCATAGAATTCTTTTTAATTAGTATAATATTTTAAGTTGTTGTAGTCATTCATAAATAAAGGACACAAAATGGAAGAGTTAAAAAATTCTCCAGCCATTATTAAAGTTGAAACAACTAAATTAGACTTCTTTGATGGTTATAAACTGCAGAAAGAAGCTGAATTATATTTAAAAGAAAATATATTTCATATGATTATTGATTTAAGCAATGTAACCTATATTTCAAGCCGTGGATTGGGCATACTGGTCGATATACACAAAAGTTGCCAGAAAAAAGGTAAATTAATTCTTTGCGGATTATCTGAAGATGTCATGAGTGTCTTTAAATTAACAGTTTTAAACAATTTCTTCATCATCGTAAAAGACATGGAAGAAGCTTTAGAAGCAATGAATCCTGGTTAGCTTCAAAATAAAGTAATAACAAACAAAGGGCTTTTTAAAAAGCCCTTTGTTTGTTATTACAAATAAATTTATTCACTTAATTTAAAGCTAACACTAACTACCCCACCATACTACCTAAATATTTCTAGTAGGTAGGAAGCTTTGAAACCGGGTTTTTCAGCTTAACTAAGGCCTTAGCCTGGTTTATACATCAATAGTTGTTGGGGTTTCAGCATCTTCAGAATCATCGGAAGAACCTTCACCATCAGCAGAGTTTGAAGGGCCTGCCATGCCTGGCCTTGGTGGGAATGGTGGCCTAGGCGGTCTTTGTTTTAACTTCGAAATCAGACCATAAAGCATTTTCCTCAACTCAATAACTTTATCTTCGAAGGGTGTATATTCTTCATGAGTAATAAAACCCAGCTCCTTAGCGAGGATTAACTGACAGTCTATCTGTGAAATATCACCCAATGCACAGTATAAAAACTGACGATATTCTTTAGAAATCTGTCTTGAGTTACCCTCAGCAATATTAGAAGCTATAGAGATTGATGTTTTAGCCATCAAATCTTTTAGCCTCTCATTTTCAATTTTAGGGAATAATAAATATACTTCCTTCGCAAGATTTACAGATTTTTGCCAGACAAATAAGTCTTTGTAGTTAATAACTCTAGCCATACTCAGCTCCTAGAAATAATCAATAGACACCCTGATATTATTAATTTAACAATTTAACCATAAAAACATCTGTTTTACTAACTATTAATTAACATTGTAAACAATGATTATAAAAAATCTAGATTTAACATATCACTTTAAAAACTCCCTTTTAAAGATAGCTCCTTAAAAATTTGTAATGATAGGATTATCAGGGCACAGTTAGTTCTAATAATTAAATTTAAAGATCCATTCTCAAAACATATAACTTTTTAAGTTAAAAATGAAGCTGCTTTCCCCTAAAATGATCAACAATACAAATCAACTCAAAATTTGTTGAAGATTACTAGAAGATTACGCTCTTTTAGAGTATTATTTATAGTGTATTCTTATGATAAACTTTCATAATGGTTTCTTGGGGCTTAAATCTTGCTTCATTTCCATGATCAAATATAAATTAGGAGCTAGACATGGTCGAATACAGATATTTAGGGAAACATATTCCAAGAGTAGATGCAAAAGAAAAGGTTACTGGTAAACTCTTATACCCATCTGATGTTCACTTCGATAATCAGATTTATATCAGGGTATTAAGAACCAGGTATCCTTATGCCAGAATCCTGTCTATTGATACTTCAAAAGCCGAAAACCTTCCCGGAGTTATAAAAGTATTAACACATAAAGATGTACCGGGATTAAACGCTTTTGGCATAGCAACACAAGATCAACCAGTATTTTGTAGCGATTATGTTAGATATCATGGAGATGCTATTGCTGCTGTTGGAGCTGAGTCAGACGAAATAGCCCGACAAGCACTTCTTTTAATTGACATTGAATATGAAATTCTAGAACCTATAGCTGATCCGGAAGATGCTTTAAAACCTTCAGCACCTAAATTACATAAAAACGGTAACATTTTAAACGAAAAGAAATTTACAAAGGGAAATGTTGATAAAGCCTTTGATGAATCTGACCTTGTTTTTGAGCATACCTATCAAACTCAACGCCAGGCCCATTGTTATCTTGAAACCGAAGCTGGTGTAGCTTATTTTGACGAAGAAGGCAGATTAGTAGTACATGCTGGAGGACAATATCCTCATAGAGACGTTACTCAAATATCAAGAATTCTCAATATACCAAAAGAAAAGATTAGAGCTATAAATTCACCCGTAGGTGGCGGTTTTGGAGGCAAAGACGAATTAACCGTACAACAATATCTTGCACTGATGACTTATATCACAAAACGCCCCTCAAAAATTATTTTAGACAGAGAAGAATCATTCCTTAGTGGCGGCAAAAGACATCCTGTAAAGATTACCCTGAAAACCGGTGTCAATAATGATGGGAAACTGACCGGTATAAGATTTTACGCTTTATCTGATACAGGTGGTTATGCATCACTTGGAGGTCCGGTATTTAATTTAACAGTAGAACATTCCGTGGGGGTCTACTTCTTCCCGGATGCAGATATATCCGGGCATTGCGTCTATACAAACTCAGGTTTTCAAGTTGCATTCAGGGGGTTTGGAGTGCCTCAATCCTTGTTTGCGCTTGAATTACAAATGGATGAAATGGCTGACTCAATTGGCATAGATAGATTAGAATTCCGGAAAATTAACCTGCTAAAAAAAGGGCAAAAAGGAGCTATCGATAATGAATTTCCTCTATCTATAGGTAGTTTACCTATTGTAGAAGAAATTTATAAAGGTGAGATATATAAAAATCGTAAAACATTAACTAAATCAACAAAACCACACCTTAAAAGAGGTGTTGGATTCGCCCTTGGCCTGCAGGGAGCAGGCTTAGGAGTTGGTCTTCCAGATTTTGCTCACACTAAAATAAAACTCATCGAAGAGGGTAAATTTAAACTCTTAATGGGTACTTCAGAAATGGGTCAGGGAAATGCTACATGTTTTACTCAAATAGCCGCTGAAGAACTCAACTGCGATTTATCAGATACAACATATATTTTAGGTGACAGTGGGCTGGTACCTGATTCAGGTTCTGCAACAGCATCTAGAACTATTTATGCTGTTGGAGCTTCAATTTACTTCGCTGCCAAGCGAATGAAAGAAGCTATTCTTAAACACTATAATGGAACAAAACTTGAAATAAAATCAGGAACTATCTACATAGATGGACAGGTAAAACATACTCTATCAGAACTCTACAAAGAGAAAGCGTTCGAAACCACTGGTGAATTTATCGTTCCTACTGCTAAAGAATGCCTGGGAGACGGCTTACCACACATTTTATATGGTTATTCCGGACACGTAATACTTTTAGAAGTCAATACCCTTACAGGAGAAATAGAAGTATTAAAAGCTGAATGCTATATTGACGCAGGTAGAGTAATAAACATGCAGGGACTTCAGGGGCAATCTGAAGGTGGGCTTGTTATGGGCATAGGATATGCCTTAACAGAAAATTCTATTGTAAAAAATGGTTATTATCAAAATCCAAGATTCGCTACATACATCATTCCTACTGCATTAGATGTACCAATTGATATTAGCACAGTTGCAGTTGACGTATATGAAGAATCTAATCCACTAGGTTCCAAAGGCATAGGAGAAGTTGTATTTACATCTGTAGCACCTGCTGTGGCTAATGCCATCTATGATGCTGTAGGAGAAAGATTCTATTCTCTGCCTATCACACCAGAAGATATTCTGTTAAGACTAAATTCTAAATCTAAAAACAGGGAGAATACCTTATGTCCACAGTAAAAACAGACAAAAATACTATAAATATATCTCTAAAAATCAATGGTAAGGAATACAATATAAACGTTGCTCCAACCGAAACCTTATTAAACACACTTAGAGACAGACTACACCTTACAGGAACCAAATATGGTTGCGGAGAAGGTGAGTGTGGAGCATGTAGTATTATTATAGACGGAGAACTGGTAAATTCATGTATGATTCTGTCCCCACAAGCTGAGGGAAAAGAAATTCTTACCATTGAAGGCTATGAAAATGATGAACTTATTAGAAAAATTCAGGATGCTTTTATTGCTAAAGGGGCTGTGCAATGCGGTTATTGCACACCAGGCATGATTATGGCAGCAAGAGCATTATTATCTAAAAACCATGACCCTTCAATAGATGAAATTAGAGAAGCTATTTCAGGTAACCTATGCAGATGCACAGGTTATGTAAAAATAGTTGAAGCCATTTCAAGTATCAATAAAGCTTAAGATTAGAAATTTTGAGGTGTAAAAATGGAATATTACTCACCTAAATCAATTAAAGAGCTCCTTGAACTTATAGATAAATATAAGGTAGAAGCAGCAATTGCCGCAGGGTGCACAGATATATTAGTAAAACAGGACTTTTTTAAAGATAAAAAAGCTATAATTGATATTACATCAATAAAAGAACTTAAAAATATAGAAAGTATAGGTGATAAAACACGCATTGGTGCCGGCATTACCTTTTCTAATTTAATACAATCAAAAATAATTCAACAGCAACATCAGGCTCTTTATCAAGCTGCAAAGGTTTATGGATCTTTGCAAATCAGAAATAGAGGTACGATAGCTGGTAACATAGTTAATGCCTCCCCTGCCGCTGATAGTGTACCACCTTTAATGGTTTCAAACACAAAATTAATTCTATTATCAAAATCTGGTGAAGAATATATATGTATTAGAGATTTCTTTACTGGACCCGGTAAAACAATTTTAAAACCTGAACAAATTGTAGCTTACATAGAAATTGAAAAAGACAATACAGATACTATAAGCTTCTATAGAAAAATAGGTACCCGTAAAGCTCTTTCTATTGCGAAAGCATCTGTTGCCTTTAAGGCTAGAAAAAATAACGGCAGGCTAACAGATGTTCATTTTGCTTATGGCTCAGTAGGCCCGACTGTTATATACTCCAAAAGTGCCAGAGAGTACCTAGAGGGAAAGGCATTAGATAATAAAATAATAGAGGAAGTTTCTTTAAAAGCCTTTGATGAAGTTGCCCCTATTAATGACATAAGATCAACTGCAGAATATAGAAAATTAGTTGTTAAAAATGTTCTTATCGAAGAATTAAAGCTTTTTGCTTAAATTGATGTATATGTAAAAAAGTGTTTATGCTGAAGCATAAACACTTTTTTAATTGAAAACTTATTTTTCTTTTAGGTTTTCTAATTTCTCTTTAATCTCTTTTACTCTTTTATGTTTGGGATCAACCTCTAAAAATTCTTCATAATATTTAATAGCTTTATCTTTTTCGTCTTTAAGCAAATATACATCAGCAATGTGAATATAGAACTCCCCTTGAGTAGGGTCAATACTAATTGCTTCTTCGTAATGTTCAATAGCTTCATCCAATTTACCCATACCCGCAAGGGTATAAGCCATAGAATCAATTATATACGCTTCTCCAGGGCTCAGTTGTAATGCCACCTGGCAATATTCTATAGCTTCTTCATACTTTTTAGCTTCAGCAAGCATCCAGCATAGATTATTATTAGCCAGGTCACTTTTTGGTGCATATTTTACTGCTTTTTTTAAATATTCTGCTGCTTTCAAAAACTCTTTTTTAGACTCATAAATATTAGAAATATTAATTAAAACCTCTACATCCTTTGGTTTTAAATCAAGATATTTATCGAACTCTTTTAGTGCTTCATCTTCTTTCCCTTGATTTTTAAGTATCATAGCTAACAAAAGGATTAAGTCCGGGTCTCTGGGATTTTTTTTAAGGTCTTTTCTAACTTCTTCTTCTGCCAGGTCATAATATTCTTTCTGATAATATTTTTCTGCCTTAGTTACACAAGACCTACAACCAGATTTAGTTTCATCAGCCTTCATCGAAGACAATAAAGACAACACTAAAACCAAAGCTATTAACAACGATAGCAAAGAAACAATAATTATAACAAAATTTCTTTTTAGATCTGATTTACCTGATCCCATATTAATTCTACCTTTTAACTAATTTTAAATAACATAATTGGGTTTTTATTTCGAACTATTATAATTTTAAAGAAATCTAGTTTTTATTAAAAAGCTTTAACTCGGTTAATTCATGAATTTGTTACATTTACGTAAAACCTGCTTCTAATGACATATTTAAAAAATACTGAATTTACACACTGTTAATTCAGATGATAGTTCTCAGAAGAAGAGAGAGGGTGTGTTTTTGCTT
>JBFMGH010000073.1:0-50773 GCA_040752795.1 Cyanobacteriota bacterium | reverse complement strand
CCGCCCAACAAAAAACACACCCTGCAACCTCCTCGCTGATTCCTGATTTATGAATAATCCAAGTTAAATATATTTCAACTAATAAAAATTTTACACAGAGGAACAGAATTTCCAATAATTATAAGAATCAGCAATAATAGTTATAAAAGCATAAAAGAAGGGGTAAACAAGATATAGAAACTTAAACTAAGTTTACTAATATTGAATTCATGGCTTGTAAAATATAAATAATAGGTTATAGTATTAATACCAGACTGTTCCATAATCCATAATAGTAACAGAACTAGAGGGTAGCTACATTGCATAAGACTTCAATAATAAACATAAGTGAAAACGAAATTACAACAGAAGAAAATGTTTCTCAGAACATGGTTAAAATTACTTTTGAAACAGATAATAACGGGCAACAAAAAACTGAAACTATTACTCTAGTAGGCCATGGCACTTTAAAATCAACTATATTGGTATAATAAAGTTACAATCAGTTATTAAATCAAATTATTTTTGAGCTATAAAAGCTTAATCTAAATCTATGTTTATATACGTTTAAACACCTAAGAAATAAACTTCTTTTGTTACAGATTTTTGAAAAAGTCATTCAATATATTTACAAATAATTAACCATTATTAAGACAAATAAAATAGCTAATTTAATAATTAGATGGTTTTGTATTTACAAATACTCCAGGAATTATGTATAACTACATCAATATTCAAAATAACTCCGTAAACAGGGAAAACTACCGGGTTTAAAAGGACAGTTACAAAGAGGTCTTTCTTTAAAATAGCTCATTTATACTTTTAATATAATATTAAAAATATTAGTATAACAAAGTAAAATTACAGCTAAAAAGCTAAATACTAATATTTTTAAGAGGTAAAATATTACCAAATTCCTTAACAAAATAGATCAGTATGGCCTTTTGTTGTAATATTATAAGTGTGAACTAAAATTTTGCAATATAAGCCTGTCTATCGATAGAAAAAGGTAAGCACACTGTGGCTAAATCTAAAGAAGAACTTGTTAGGATATTAAAATCTAATATTAAATCCTTTAACAGCTACAGGGAGGAAACAAAATTAGAACAGTTAGATCTAACCGGCGCAGACTTAACTGGTACTAATTTATGCCGAGCAAATTTAGAAAATGTTATACTTAAAGATGCTGAATTGAACTTTGCTTACCTTCATTCAGCAATTTTAAAAAACTCAAATTTATCAGATTTAACGGTTGGTAGAGCAGATATGACTGAAACCGACCTGTCAAACTCTATTATTAGTGGTGCAGACCTAAATAATACGATTTTATATGGCGCCAATATGACATCTGTTATTGCTCATAATTTAATATTAGAGGGAGCAAAGGTTCGTGAAGTCAATTTTGCTAACGCTGACTTAACAAATGCTAATTTATCTAACCTTGATCTTAATGGTGTTAATTTTAAAAAAGCCATATTAAATGGTACCGATTTTACTTCATCAAACCTTTCTAATGCTTTGAATTTAGACACATGTACCTATAACGAAACAACATTATGGCCAGAAAATAGCAATTTGCCAGAAAACTTTGTACCTGAAACTGGTGGTAGCACTGGGCTACCTAGCTTTGAACAATTTACAAATCAACTTGAGCAAGAAAGTAGCCTTAATGCTGACTTTGGCCCCGGTGTATCTGCAGAAGGAGAACAAGAATACGAATTTTTGGATTTCCCTGGAAGCAAGGGACCAAGTAGTAAGGTACCAATAAGTGGTTCCACAACAGAATTTGAATCTCATTTTGATTCTGAAACAGAAGATTTTGAAGATTTACCCAGTTTTGATCAAATTGATATGAGTCAGTTTGAAGACTCACCTATGGATGATTCAGATTATTCAGAAGACTATTCTCAATCAGAGCCAGGATTGGCCTTTGATGAAGAACCCGGTTTAATGGAACTACCTGAAAAACTCGAAGAGCTTGGAGATGATCCCTTTACAACAAGTTTAGGAGGTTCTAAACTAGGAAAGCTTGATGGTCTTGGAAGTATTCAACAACAAGAATTCCCTATAGGAGTGGGAGGTGCTGGCCTGGCACCAAACCCTGATTTAGTGGGGGCTGCTTCACATCATCAAAGTGCTTCGCCCGACACAACACAGCTCCAATCTAAAGTTCCAGGTTTTACTCCTGAACCCGAGCCAAAACAAGAAGTGCATGTAGAAAAACAAGCACCCTCTATTAGCTCTGATCAAATGAATATTCTTCTAAATACACTAAATGACATCTCTAAGAAACTTGAAAATATAGAGATGGAACAAAAAGTTCAACGAAATACTATAGAAGAGCTTAAAAAATCTTTCAAAGAAAAACATTCCAGTGAAATGGTTACACATAAAATAGAAGATCTATCAGCAGCAACAAGAAGTATTTTTTCCAGAATAGAGTCTAAACTTGATATAATAGCCCAGACTGATCCTTTAGATCAAATGGATTCACTTCTTGGAGAACTAGCCGATTCTGTAAGAAATGATCAGGAAAGTATTGAGACTAAAGTTATGGAACTATCCACTAACCTTGAATCAATCGTCTCAATTCTTGAATCTGAATCTAGAAACAAATCAGAAATCGATTTCACTGAATTAACCAATAATACACATCATATGCTTGCCAATTTAGAATCAAACATAAGAGAAGATCAGGATAAAGCTGATAAAAAACTTGATGATCTAGCCACAATAATTGAAGGATTTAGTGTCATACTTGAAAATAACCAGGGAGATACAAATAACAAAGTTGAAACCTTAAATAACGCTCTGAATGAAAAACTTGATACCACTACATCAGAAATAAGTTCAAAAATTTATGCCATAAACGATACTGTAAATAACATAAACAACACTGTAGGAACATTAATAGAACTAAATCAGGACGAAAGCGCAGAGAGTCAAATTTACGAAGCATTTTATGATTTTGAATTCAGATTACAAATTGAGCTAGAAAAAAACCATTCCAGAATGTCTAACCTCGAAGAGATGCTTGAAAAGACAGGCGAAAGCCTGAAAGTTCTCAGCAAAAATTCTGCACAACTTGAAAAAATTAGTGAATTATCTAATATACCAAAATTACTTGAAACATTCAGAAACCAATTATTCACAGAAATACAACAAACCGAACAAAGGTCTAACCGTATTAAAGAAGTGGTTGATGACATGGTCATACAACTTGAATCAGTATTTAATATGCAATTAGAAAATTTACAGCGATCTATAGGTGCTGAAATAGCTACAATATATGATAAAATTGAACTTATTACAGAGAAACAAACAACCGGATTAAGCCCTGAAATAAATCAGAAGATACAATCTATATTAGATGTCGACTCTACAACACAAAATACAGTAAGCACCTTGAATCAAAACCTTGAAAACTTCCAGGTAAACATTCAAAAATCAAATACACACCTTGCAGAACACTTAAATAATAGAATTAATTCCCTCAGCCAATCAGTATCACAGGATATTTCAAAACTTGAAACTAAAGTAGAACAAGTAAGAAAAGAATCCAAAATTGACGATGAAGTTAGATCTATTTTCGAACACCTACTTTCTCAAATAGGTGAGTCTTCCACCGAATCAAAAGAAACTAATGAGAAAATCTCTAAAAAACTTGAAGACCTGGAAATGGATCTACAAATGACCTTAAAAGATATGGATCGTCGTATTAATAAAATTAATAGTATGATTAGAAATGTTTATAAAGCCCTGGATAGCGTTACCGACTTAATTACTGAAAGCTCCAGAGGTGCTACTAAACCAGGTATAGATAAAACAAGAAAAAGCTCTCTAAAATCAAGATTAAAAGACCCTGATCTTGAAGAAGATGATACAGAATAAAGCTTTAATAATTTAATATCAACATTAAAGCAATTATTACTAATTCACAAAAGTATTATTTTACTATAAGCAACTATATCAACATATATGACAAATTGAATTGGTCTTTTCCTACCACTATGGGGTATATTAAATATTAAAATAGCTTATATATTTTCGGTTTTTGGCTAAAAGACTTCTCAAATAAACAAAATATGTATATAATGGAGGTATATACTATTATTATTGTAGTATTTTGACTATGACAGGATTACAAGCATTATAAACTCTTTTTTCCTCTGACAATAACGATTATACAAATTTAAATAATAAAAATTGAAAGGAGGTTTTTGTATGAAACAATTTATAAAATTAGAACCGCCCTAAATATAGAGCGATTCAAAAAATAGATATATTGATTATTTTAATTACTACTATTAAAGCATACTGCAAAGATTATTTCAAGCTTTAAAGAGCTATTATTAAGCCTTTAAAGTTATTTACTTCTGCTTATAAAGTCAATGAAAGGTGTATTAATCATGGAATATGACGATTTAGGCTATATTATAGGCGAAATTGATAAATCTTTAGATAAACAAATTAATTTAATTTCGTTACAACTTTGTGAACTTAAAAATCAAATCTGCTCAATTGAAGACCTTTTACTAAAAATAAAATTGAAAGAACAGAAAAATAAATAATAAATCCCTCTAGTTAACCTTATAAGGAGTACCAATATGAGTAACCACCGTTTCAATATTGGATTATATAAAAATTTAAAGAATATTCCATATTTAGAAAAAGATGAAGAACTTATTATTATTCAAAAGGCACAATCAGGAGATTCTGAAGCATTGGAAAAAATAGTATATCACAATGCAAAATTATTATTTGATATAATTACACCATGCAAAACTAACTACCGATACGATGAAGATGACTTATTTCAAGAATCTTGTATAGGATTGCTAAAAGCAATAAACACATATAAGAGCAATAAAAATGTATTGTTTAGAACATATGCTTTGTACAGCATTAAAAGCCAAATCACAAAATATATAATAAACAATTTTCACTGCGTTAAGATACCAAAAAAGCTTAAAGAAACATTCAATAAAATAAAAGAAATAGAAGATACTTATCTTTTAGAAAATAATTACAGTTATCCTGGCTATAAATATATAGCAAATAAACTAAATATAGAAGAAAATCAAGTGGTAAGATGCATAGAAATCTTTACTCAAAAGACAAAAAGTTATTACGAACTAACGGAAAGTAACAATGAAATATAATTGCTTAAATAGTAATTGTAATAACAAAATTAAAAACAATAATACCTATTGTAATAGCTGTTTTAAAAAGATAAATAGCCTCATTCTAAAATCGTTAGAGCTATATATTTCAGAAGGATTCTGTTTTAAAGAAGCTTATCAAATATCATATCCTTTTAAAATAGTAGAACATAATAGATTTAAGCATGGCGTAGTAATAAATGGCTATTCAAATAAGTTTTTAAAACTAATTGATAACAACATAGATGAAGGTATAACATTTAACAAAATATCTAATACTATAGAAAAACTTAAACAAGAAGAAGAAAAACTATATAAATCATTATTCATACTCTGGGGAATGCCTGTAAAGGATTTTACATGTCATAAAAGCACAGTTTATAGAAGATTACGAAAAGCCCTTATATATATAGCTAAAGATATAAAGGTTATAAATTGTTTTTAACATGAAGCCTGTATTGCGATAAAAAAAGATTTGTACTAGCATACACACAGGTGTTTAAAGTATTTTATTTGCTTCTGCCCGTAATTCGGAGGTAATGTTATGGGAAATAAAACAAGTATACTCGTAACTGGAGGAGCTGGCTATATAGGATCAGTGGTATCAAAAATCCTCATAGAAGAAAATTTTCAGGTAATAATCGTTGATAATCTTACAAAAGGACATAAGCAAGCTATACAAAATGAAGCTAAATTTTATCATTGCTCTACGTTAAATAAAGAAGCTCTTAATGAAGTTTTTGAAGAAAACCCTCAAATAAGTGCGATAATGCATTTTGCAGCAAGCATTGAAGTAGGAGAATCAGTAGTTTTACCTGACAAATATTTCTATAATAATGTTTTAGGAAGCTTAAATGTAATAGATCTTGCCAATAAACATAAAAAAGAAGGCTTTATTCTCTCATCAACAGCTGCTGTATATGGAGACCCAAAAACCATTCCTATTAATGAATCAAGTCCAACTATTCCTATCAACCCTTATGGATTCAGCAAACTTCAAGTAGAACAATTTTTGAAATATTATTATAATGCATACAAGTTAAAATATTCTTGTTTAAGATATTTTAATGCATGTGGCTCCTATAAAAATTTGGGGGAAGACCACAATCCTGAAACACATCTTATACCTAACATTTATAAAACAATACTTGGTGGTCAAAGTACATTAAAAATATTTGGTGATAAATATAACACCCATGATGGCACAGCAATACGAGATTATATACATGTTGAAGACCTGGCCAGAGCACATATTCTTGCCCTAAAAGCAATATTAGAAAGTAGTATTACAAATGAAGCTTTCAATATAGGAAGCGGATCAGGATACAGTGTGGAGGAAGTTGTTAAAGCAGCAGAAGAAGCATCCGGCAGGCCTATATCAAGAATTATAGCAGATCCACGCCCTGGGGATGCTCCAAGGTTAATAGCAGACACAGAAAAAATTCAATCTGTTTTGGGCTGGAAACCTGAACATGAATTAAAAAGCATGCTAAAATCTGCCTGGGAATGGCACAAATCAAACCCAGAAGGATACAAAGATTAACTAATCTATGACATTTTTTCAACTAAACCTTTAGACTCAGTCAAGAGGTGAGAGACTGTATATTCTTTACCATTATCTTTGTGCTTAAGTGCCTCTTCGAATCGGCCTTCTATACGTGTGAAGGCTTCAGCAACATTAGGATTAAACTGAGTTCCAGCACATTTAACAATCTCATTGAAAGCTACCTGGTGCGGTAAGCCTTTTCTATAAGACCTATCAGATGTCATAGCATCATAGGTATCAGCCACAGCAAGAATAGCCGCTCCCAAAGGTATCTCATCACCTGCCAGCTTAGAAGGATATCCTCTGCCATCATAGCGTTCATGGTGACATTTTACCCAATCAATAACATCTCCAAGCTGTTTCAGCTCTTTAATAATGTTTGCGCCCCTATCAGGGTGTCTTTTAATAACCTCAAACTCTTCATCAGTAAGCTTTCCGGGTTTATTCAGTATATGCTCAGGCGTGCCAATTTTACCTATATCATGCAATAAGCCTGCTAATTGAAGCTTCTGCAAGTGTGTTCTTCCCAAACCCATTTCAGTACCAATTAAAAGCGAATAAGATGTTACTCTTCTTGAGTGACCAATGGCATATTTATCTTTCTCATCAAGCGCTTCACAAATAGCTCCAATGGTGCCAAATAATAAATCTCTAAGGTCATTCACAATAAGCTTATTTTTAAGATCTCTTTCTCTAAATAATAAAGCCTGTTTTAAAACAACTCCTAATTCACTTGCATCCCAAGGTTTCAGAATATAACAATAGGCTTCACAATCATTAATACACTCCATTAATACATTAGTGTCGATAAAAGCTGTTACCATAATCCTTATAGTATTAGGAGAAAGATCTCTAGCTACCCTTAATACTTCTACGCCTTTAACTTTAGGCATCATTTGATCACACAAAATTGCTGCCAGATCATCTTTTTTATTCATAATAATATCTATAGCTTCTTGAGGATCGCTAGTAGTAATTACATCGTATTCTTTTCTAAATGACCGTTGAAACAACTTTAGAGCGTGGACTTCGTCATCCACGGCCAAAACAATGTGTTTAATAGGTTGATTAGCACCTTCCTTCATTAACTATGCCTATTTATACCAAATATCCGGGCAGCAATTTTATATGGAGTGAGGTCCATGTTTTATTATCGACATTAATTCAAAAGAATTGAATAAAATATGTCTAAAAATTACGATTTTGTTAAAAAACCTTAAAGGTTTCTGAAATTGCAAAATCAAACTAACCATGTCTACCACTCAACGCCATACCTACAGCTTTAATAAATATTGAAATATCAAGAAAAATTGACCTGTTCTTAATGTAATAGAAGTCAAATTGAAGTTTTTCATGGGCATCATCAACTGAGGCTCCATATCTAAACATTATTTGTGCCCACCCAGTCCAACCAGGAACTACCCAGTGACGTCTCTGGTAAAAAGGTATTTGCTTCTCCAATTCACAAGTAAATTCTGGTCGTTCAGGCCTGGGGCCGACAAGGCTCATGTCACCTTTAATGATATTATACATTTGTGGCAATTCATCAAACCTTAATTTCCTTGCAATTTTACCTATTTTTGTCACTCGAGGATCTTCATCATTGTTAGCAGCCCAAACTGCGCCGTCTCGTTCAGCATTAGCAATCATAGTCCTCAGTTTAAGCATTTTAAAAACTTTGCCATGTCGTCCAACTCTATCCTGAGAATAAAGTATATTTCCTCCATC
The DNA here is from genome assembly GCA_040752795.1 of Cyanobacteriota bacterium. Lineage (GTDB taxonomy): Bacteria > Cyanobacteriota > Vampirovibrionia > JBFMGH01 > JBFMGH01 > JBFMGH01. The sequence continues at coordinate 42,358 of JBFMGH010000073.1, read as the reverse complement.
TTGAAATTTTATGGCAAATGCTAAAAATATAATAATAGGGCTAGTAACAATTAATACTGTCAAAGACATTATAATATCTAATAGCCTCTTAATAGCTTCATAAAAAGGTTTGTTTGGCGTTCCTAGTTCATATATAAACCAGCTATTTGTAATATAGTTAATAGGAATTTTTCCAGTAAGGTAAGAATAAAGATTTACCATATCAAAAAACTTTACATCCAGCTTCATGCATTCCGCTACAGCAAATAATGTTTGATGGTGCTTAGGTTTACCAGTAATAGCAAGAATCAATATATTTACATCATTTTCTTTAACTTGTTTAGATAGCTCCGTACAAGGTCCTAATACCTTAAATCCTTCAATATTTTGGCCAATTTTTTCATTATCATCGTCTACAAAGCCAACAATGTCATAATTAAGTTCTGGATGTGAAATTATTTCTTTAGCTATTGTTGTACCTGATCTGCCAGCACCTATAATAATTACATTTTTATGTTTTTTAAACGACTTCATATACTCGCTAAAAAGAAATCTCCAGAGCAATATAACAAAATATGACATTACAGCAGCAAATATAATATTACCTCTTGGGATAAAAAATGATTGCCAAAAATAAGAAACTATCATTGGCAAAACAGATCCTATCAATATAGCTTCCAAAATGTGGTAAGAATCCTTCCAAAAGATAGAATATTCTTTTATAGTATAAAAACCTTTAAGGTAAAGGACATAATGCCACGAAAAAACAACACAAAGAGAGGTAAGTATAAATTCATATTTGAACGTTTCAGGCCTGATAAGAAATATAAGGCCAAAAACCAGCAAAAATAAGATTAAATCAACTAAAAATAATACTGTAACTTGTCTTGATATATGTCTCATAGCATTTTAAACTTTTATTGTTATACATTTTCATTAATTAGATTATCAAAGAAACTTAACCGGGTAAAGCAGAACTCAATACAGAAATGATTAGAACGCCTAAGCCGACAAAGAAAGCTATTAAAAATAAAAGCCCTATTATCAGACCCAGCGGTTTTACTAAACCAATCATTATAGTAACTATAGTATTAATTTTATCATTTATAAGTCTTATCACTTCTACATATGATTCATCAAGTGTACCAGAATCTTCACCTGTTCTAATAATATCAATCATTTCAAAATTAAAAAGTTTTGTTTTATTTATAGCATCAGTAATTGTGTCACCATTTTTGATATGTACAGGAACTTCATCAAATATTTGTGCCAGATATTCATTTCCAACATTGTAAGTAGATAAATCGGCTGACTCATATATAGACATTCCAGACTCATAACAAATTTTCATAGTATAAATGTAAGCAAACATATTTTTAAGCTTGTCCAGTTGACCAAAACCAGGAACAAAAACAAATATCATGCCTCTAATATACGCAATAGCATCCAGTGTAACAAACATATAAACACCGGCAGCCGCAATAAGTATTAACACAGGCCCACAGCAACAACAATTAAATGGATTAGCAATGGCAGTAATAGCTTTCAAGAAAAAGGGTGGATCATTACCAAATTTAGTGAAAAAATTTAATAACATTGGAATAATTACTAGAAAAAAAATATTTCCAATTACAAAATAAACACCTATTACTGCCATAGGGTATATAGCTGCTGATAATACTTTTCTTCTAACCTGTATTAAATTATCTATAAGCTCCTGTATCTGTTTTAAAACACTATCCAGCCTGCCAGATTTTTCTCCAATTTGTATTAATCTACAATATACTTCATCTACAACATTGCTTCTTTCTAAAGCAGCTGCCAGAGTAGATCCAGCCTTTATATCTTCAGAGATTTTTTTAAAAGCTCCTCGAAGAAAAGCATTTGGCTCATGTTGAGAAAGTTTTTCTATTGTTAAAGCCAGAGACCTATTAGTCCTATAAAGAGATTCCAGCTTATTAATAAATAGATACTGTTTTTTTAAACTCATTTATTCAGAAATCTTTCCCTGCTTTTGCCATCTTTCAGACAGTGTTCGCCAGCAAGAACCATGCTCTTCTTTTGATAATTTAGTTTTTAAAGGCTTATCATTAGATTTATATTTGCTTAAATTAACTTTTATAACTCTTTTCTTCGCCTTATTATTCTGCTGGTCTCTTTTAGGAAGACCATCATTTACCTCTTTTAATGTATAAATTAGATTTACATTAACTTTTATATTATTTTCCGCTGAATCAAATTCAACAATTGAATCATATAAAAATATTACCTGCCCTACTTGCAAAGCAGATATCTTTTCAGACATTTTAGAGTTACTAATTTCACAGGTAACCGATTGGTGTAAATCGCTTATATCAAAAATAAAAAAATTATTTTCGCACAATTTAATAGATTTTATTAACATCGGCCAGGCTTCAGGAAACCTTTCGCCTGATCTTAAAGTTTTCAAGCTTGGTTTTTCAGAATATATATCTAATATTTGTTTGTAATAAGCTTCTTTCATAAAATACAACGTTAGGTTTTTACAATTTAAAAAGAAAACAATTTACTGGAAAATTAAAATTCTTATACAAATAGAATACATTAAAAAGATAACATGGTTAAATACTTAAAAGCGTATTTACAATAATGTTAAAACAGTATAAACGTTATAAAATTAAATTGTCTGATTTAATTATAGAAATAAGAATAAACATATGCAAGGACTAGAAGAAATAAAAGAAACAGGAATTCTAAAAGTAGGGATAGCAGTTCAAGAAGGCATCAAAGGTGCACCATGGGCATGGAAAGATGACCAGACAAAACTTGTTTTAGGCTTTGAATCAGATATCGCTCGGGCAATAGCCAAAGAACTGAATGTTGAGGCAGAATTTATTCCCCTTAATGCATACAGACTTATTATAGGTCTTATTAATGACTCATGCCATATAAGTATTGGTGCATTAAAAGATCGTAATGAAATGAGCGGCATAATTTTCTCAGCACCTTATTATAACTTAACTCAAAAGATAGTATCTCAAGAAGATTCAACTATTTATGATTTAGTTGATTTAAAAGGGTATGAAGTAGGAGTATTAAAAAAATCGCTTGGTGAATTTATAATTCAACAAGAAAATAATAATTTAACCACACCAATAAAGATCGTAGCCTTTGAAGATGTACTTGATCTATTTTCTGCACTTCAGTTTAAAGATATTGTATCTGTTTTTATTGATTCTCCTGTAGCATTATGGTATGCAAAAACTTACATTGATAAAAAGTTAAAAGTTTCAGAGGTCGCTTATAGATCGGGTAGTTATTCAATAGCATTAAAAGATTCTAATACTACACTAAAAGATCGTATAAACATGGCATTAAAAAATATTTCATTGCGTGATATATTAGATAAATATGGTTTGTGGGATGAAGCTCAAGACAATAACTAGATATATAATTGCTTTAACATTAAGTCTTTGTTTAATAACAGCTGGATGTAAAAAAAATAATAATACAATCACTATTAAATATTCAACATGGGGCTCTGAAACAGAAATAAATATATTAAAACCAATCATTAAAGAGTTTGAAAAAAATAACCCGAATATTAAAGTAGATATTATACATATTCCACAAAATTATTTCCAGAAGCTGCACATGTTAGTGGCCGCAAACTTAGCCCCAGATGTGATGTTCATAAATAACCTTAATATGCCTGTCTATGCATCAGGTAACATTTTATCTGATTTAAATTATAGTTTGTCTAATAGCTCAAAAATTTCACATAAAGATTTCTTTCCGCAATCACTAAAAACAATGAGCTATAATAAAAATCTTATGGCTATCCCCAGGGATATTTCAAATATCGTCATATACTACAATAAAGATCTCTTTAACAAATACAATGTTGAATATCCACAAGAGAACTGGAATTTTGAAGAATTTCTTGAAAAAGCACAACAGTTAACTATAGACATTAATAATGATAAAAAAATTGATATTTTTGGTATTTCTTTTGAAACAAATGCTATATTTTTCTTACCTTTTGTCTGGAGCCAGGGAGGAAATCTATTTGATAAAAAGAACCAGCATTTTGCCCTGACTGAAAAAAATTCTTGCACGGCATTACAATTTTATACAGATTTGCGAAATAAATATAAAGTAGCTCCTACAGCTGCTGAAGCAGGAAATAGTACTATGGCTCAAATGTTTATGCAACAAAAGTTAGCTATGTTTATTTCCGGAAGGTGGAGCGTTCCACGATTTAGAACAGACCTGGACTTTGAATGGGATATAGCAAGCTTTCCATCAGGCAAAGCAGGTTCTATCGTAGGTATAGATGGTTCAGGATGGTCAATGTATTCAAAAACAAAACATCCCAAAGAATCATGGATGCTAATTGAATATCTGGCAAGTAATAAATCTATTGCAGAATTTTCTAAAACAGGGTTAATAGTACCATCAAGAAAAGATGTTGCATTTAGTGAAAATTTCATTAACAAAGATTTACCACCAGAACATGCTGAAATTTTTCTGACAATTATTGATAACGGTAAACCTACACCTAAAACTGAGCGCTGGAATGAAGTTATAGACTTAATTAATATTGCCATGGAACCAGTATGGAACGGTAAACAAAAATCCTGTCCAGCATTACAATCAATAAAAAGCAGTGTAAATGAATTACTTGAATAATATAAGAAATAAACTCTTTCTTAAAGAAAGCTTCTGGGCTGCAATTATGATTTTACCAGCTCTTGTAGGAACTTTTTTCTTCATAATTATTCCAGTAATAGGTTCTTTTACAATAAGCTTAACAAGATGGAATCTCATTAGTTCACCTAAATTTGTAGGTTTAGATAATTATATAAAACTACTTTCAGATCAACTCTTTTATGACGTTCTTATAACAACCTTTATTTACGCTATTTCCGTAGTAATATTTAGCATAGCAATACCATTAATACTTGCTGTAGCCCTTAATGAAAAGATTAAATGCTTAACAGCATTTAGAACAGCTTATTTTTTACCTGTTATAACTCCAATGATTGTAGCTGCAATAGTTTGGAGCTGGATTTTTGACCCCAATAACGGAATTTTAAATTTTATGCTAACCCAAATTGGTATAAATAGCCCTCCTTTATGGTTATTTGATGATAAATGGTCTTTGATAGCAATTATAATAGTAAGTGTCTGGAAAAATATAGGCTATAATATGGTTATTTTTCTTGCAGGCTTACAGGGTATCCCTGAATCACTTTATGAAGCTGCAAAAATAGATGGGGCAAATACCATAAAAAAACTATGGCATATAACAATACCAATGCTAACTCCAACTATTTTCTTTGTATGCATAATGAGTACTATATCAGCATTTCAGGTATTTGATTTAATATATTTAATGACAGAAGGCGGACCAGAAAACTCAACCATGGTAATAGTTTACTGGCTATTTAAAAATGCATTTGAATTCTTTAAACTGGGTTATGCATCTAGCATAGCTTATGTGCTTTTTGTAATAATACTTATACTCACATTAATTCAATGGAAATTAAGAAAAAAATGGGTAATGTTCGAATAAGAAAATTTATAGCTTATACAATACTAATCATTGGAGCATTATCAATGATATTACCCTTTATCTGGATGGTTTTAACTTCATTCATGACAAACTCCCAGATTTTCAGCTACCCACCTCAAATAATCCCAAAAACTTTTTTATGGGAAAATTATACTGAAGTAAGCGAAAAAATACCACTGTTCAGATACTTCTTAAATAGCTTATTAGTTTCAATAGCAACCGTAATAGGACAAATAATAACCTGTTCAATGGCTGCATATGCATTTGCAAGACTAAATTTTAAATATAAAGAATTCATTTTCTTAATATTTTTAGCAACCATGATGATACCACCTCAGGTAAACATAGTTCCATTATTCTTTTTGATGCGAGAATTACATTGGATAGATACTTATTGGGCATTAATAATTCCAGGTATATTTGGAGGATTCGGTATCTTTTTACTACGACAATGGTTTTTAAGCTTTCCAGCTGAACTAGAAGATGCTGCTAAAATCGACGGATGCAACCCACTGGAGACATTCTGGCATATTGCCTTACCACTAGCTCTACCTGCAATAGTCACATTAGGTATTTTTAGTTTTATAACCTCCTGGAATAGCTTCATGTGGCCACTAATAGTTACTAATTCAGAAGTAATGAAAACTCTTCCCGTAGGTCTTGCTTCTTTTAAAGGCAGCTTTAGGGAAACTACTGAATGGGCTCAATTAATGGCTGCAAGTGTTGTTTCGGTAATACCCGTAATAGTAGTATTTATACTTGGGCAAAAATATTTTGTTAAAGGCATCATGATGGGTGCAATAAAAGAATAAAAAAATATTTATCAGAGAAATTACACATTATATGTTAAAACAATAATCAAATTAATCTTAATGCGGATTTTTAGTAATCATTACCAGTTAAAGCTAGTTTTAATATATTAATATTTAAGTGTTTCATTTATTACATTTATAATATTTACTAATCTTTAATGAATTATGGCTATAAATATAATTTATATCATTCTATTTACCTAGTCCAAAATACTAAATATTTTAAATGCTATTTAGTACAAAAGGAGGTAAAAGAGTTTATTAGACTAAATATACCCTTATTTAGTTCCATCGAACAGTTTACAACTAAAAAAATTAATACGATAATTATAGAAAAAGTAGATAACTGTTTATTTTGAAACCTATATATTAATTTGTATAAATTTCAATTTTACTGCTTTTAATAACGATACTATTTAAACTGACTTAGCTAAATAATCTGGTATTTATTTTTTAAAGTTTTATTTTTATTTGTTAAAATTACGCTCTATAAAATTTGTATTTTGTAAAATTAGTGTCATATAATTTACTAATACAAAAAAGTTTTTTTGGTAGGTAGATAGCAACATATTGAAAAGGGGTCTTATGTCATCTCAGATATTAAATAGCAACTTTGACAAAGCGGGTTTAGACCCAGAAAAACCCATGTTTCCAATTAGCGTAGTGGCTGATATTCTTAAAGTTCACCAGCGTACTTTAAGAATTTACGACGATGAAAAACTTTTAGTACCATCCAGATCAGCGAAAAACAGAAGGCTTTACTCCTTAAACGATATTGAAAGAGGCAAATTTATTCAATATCTTACAAGAGAACTGGGAATAAATCTGGCTGGAATCAAAATTATTTTTCATCTGTTGGCTCAACAAAGTATTCCTGCTCAAAAATACATGGATCACATAAGTGAAGTAGCTAAAAGTTTAGATATTTCACCAGAAATGCAGGAAGAAAACAGAATCAAACTTTCTAAACGTGGTCGCAAAGCTAAAAACGCAGCAAAGTAGCAACCCGAATTGAATTTTTCAGACCAGAACAGGAGCAAATTTCCTCTTGTTCTGGCTTATTTGTATTTTAAATATTATTTTAAATCTGTTATTTAAATTCTTTAATCACTTACAAGCCATTAAAACTATTAAGAAATAATAAGAAAAATCTACTGCCAACTTCAGGGCAAAAGGGCTTTATTTAAGCACTATAAGACTTATCAATAAGCATTAACACTATAAATCAAGGCTTATAGCTATAATATTCATAGATAATGACTGTTAAAAAGAGTTTTTATCTTCTGAATATAATGCTTGTTTTTTTATATATATAAGTTTTGTTAATACCTTGCCACAAGGGGGCTTAGAAGCTTTTTTAATATTTCATTTGGCAATTTCTCAGTTTCACCATTTTTTATTAACATAGAGACAGGCAATAAAAAGATTTAACAAAACCTAAAAGAGCTTCCAGAAACCCAGTAAATCTCGTGGTATGTATATAACCCGGAGGTATTCGTCTTCAAACATAATTTAAAAAAATATAAATAGATATTGGTTGGTAGTAATCCTTATATGGGCTTGTATTGAGTAGTGGTTTATCGCCCAATAACAGATCCTCTTAACCTATCCCTTATTCATTTTGTTTGGAATCTAAGTTACCCTTACTTACCCGTTGATCCTCAATGCGTCTTTCCGGCGCTTTTTTTATTGGATAATTTTCACCCTAAAGTTTTCAATAGGTTCTTTTCTCACCAGTTTCGACTGGTTTTTTGTCGTATTTTTAACAGCAACTACCCAGCGTGTATCAACATTAACAAACAAAAAAAAGGCTGCCTGTGAATCCACAAGCCTGCCCGGATCATCTATTATTAATTCACCCTTATTAGTCATCTCAAATACGGTAAAAGAGAGGGGATTCGTAGGGTTACTATCTATAAAAGCATCGTATTTGCAATTAATTCTTGTTGTATCCTTAATAACCTCTCTGCCTCGATAATTTGTTATCCAGTTATAAAGATTATCAATAATACAATCTACTATTGGATTTGCCATAAAACACCTCAAGATTTTACTTCTGAAAAAACTCCATCAATAATACTTATTGCTTCATCAACATTATTTTTTGTAATTACATATGGCGGTAATAAACGTATAACCCTTTCAGACGTTGAATTTGTAATTAATCCACGTTTCATTAAGCTTAAATGAATATCACCAACAGGTATTTCAAGCTCAATACCTAATATTAACCCACGACCTCTAACTTCTTTTATAAAACTATAACTGGACCTTAGATTTTCAAGTTGATTAAATAAATAGTTTCCCACTGACTTAACGTTTTCAAGCAAATTATCCTGTTCTATTACTTCCAAGAAAGCAAGTGCTGAAGCCGTAGTAACACAATTAGCACCAAAGGTTGAACCATGATCACCATAAGAAATCATCTTTGCAATTTTTTCTTTCATCAAAACAGCCCCTATTGGCAAGCCAGCCCCCAGCGGTTTAGCAATTGTAATAATATCTGGCTCTACAGCACTAAATTGATAAGAAAAATAATCTCCTGTTCTTCCCAGACCAGCCTGAACCTCATCGAATATAAGTAACGCATTATATTTATCAGCCAGACACCTTGCCTGCTGTAAAAAATCTTTGCTGGCAAGATTAATACCTCCTTCTCCTTGTATAGGCTCAATAATAATACAGGCCGTCTTATCATTAACAGTATTAACAAGTTCTTCAACATTATTTATATTAATAAAAACTGCTTCTCCTGTTAATGGTAAAAATTTTTCAGCATAAGAACTATTTTTAGTTACCGTTAAAGAACCAATTGTTCTGCCATGAAAAGAGTTATTGAGACAAACAAGTGATGTTTTGTCTTTTGAATAACTATTTGAATTCAACCTTGCAAGTTTTATAGCTAATTCATTAGCTTCAGCCCCTGAATTACAGAAAAACACTTTATCCATTGAAGATATTTCACAAAGTTTATGGGCTAATATCACTGGTGTTTCAGTATAAAAAAGGTTTGAGATATGTATAAGTTTTTCTAATTGATCTTTAATAGCTTTAATAACTTTTGGATGTGAATAACCCAAAGCATTAACAGCTATACCTCCCAGAAAATCCAGGTATTTGTTGCCATTTTCATCAAACACATAAACACCTTTGCCAGACACAACCTGCAAAGGATAACGTTTATAACTATTCAATATATATTTATCATCAAGTTCTTTTAGTTGTGAAAACTCCATAGAAACACCTCTTCCTAATAAGTAACAAAGAGATAATACTCAAAAAACAAACTTGTTAAAACACAGCTCAAAAGGCCTCACCCATCTAACCAACAGAAAACAGGCACGTTTTCAGGCTTATTGTATTTTTAAAAGTTTCTTAAAATTCCCAAATATCTTTAAAATAACAGTTATATAAACATACAATTAATGATGATGAGAACAGGCTTCTCCTGTTGATACAAGCTTTCCGGCAAGATAACAGCCAACAATATCATCAACCGGGCCAATATGCCCAAGTATAACTTCTATGCCATAACCATTACATTTTTCTACGGCTTTTACTCCCATCCCACCTGTTATAATAACATCTGCATCAAGAGATTTAATAAAATCGATAACCATGCACCCACCCTGATGACCACCATAAGGATTTTCAACTTCTCTTTTTATAACAATTTCATTACCTTTTGCCTCTATCAACAAATAATTCGTACATGTACCAAAATGATCGTTAACGTTTTTTTTGTCTTCACTAAGTGACACAACAATTTTCTTCATTTATCAGGTCCTTTCAAGCTTATATTGAATATTCAATTAACATAAAGTTAAATTAATCTATTTAATCAAAATCATACTTGCACTAAAAATAACTTGGTGTTAGCATAATGTGCAAATGCACGTAATTTATTTTACACTAAAACAATTTAAATTATCAATTAGAAAATAATACCATCAGGCAAAAAGGAAATTATTGCACCAGAAACATTAACAAAATGGTTGGTATTTTGCTCGAATGAAAGAGGGAAATTATTCCTCACTTTCATTAAACTATCGAAGTGGGGATTTTTCTAATCAAAATGCTATCAAATAAAATCACTCTTTTTTTTATGACTTTAAAAGTATCTCTGTACCTACTGATTCTTCTTTTGTTATTGCATCAATAATAGCATTATGTTTTTTACCATTGAGTATTGTCACTTTAGAAACACCTTTTTCTAAAGCCTCAATACAGGATTGCAATTTTGGTAACATACCAGATTTAATTATTCCTTCGTTCTTAAGATAATGTATCTTTTCCTTATCCAGTAATTCAAATCTTTCTTTCGTTTCCGGATGCAAAACCCCATCAACATCACTAACAAAAATCAAATGATCAACCCCAAGTTCCTGTGCCATAAATGCTGCTGTATGATCAGCATTAATATTATAGTAACTATCGTTACCAAGAGCAATAGTAGCTATAACAGGTATACAACCCAACAATATAATCTGGTCATAAAATTCTTTATTAACTGCAACTGGCACACCAACTTTTCCTAAATCTATTTGAGCTTCAACTTCAAGCTTCTTACAATTTATTAGATTAACATCACCACCACAAAGACCCAGTGCTTTAACATTCATAAATGTTAAATCTTTAACAATGTCTTTATTTACTTTTCCTATAAGTACCATCATAACAACATCTAGAGTTTCATCCGGTGTAATGCGCAATCCTTCAAAATACTCTGATTTTATTCCAAGTTTATCCATATAACTGGTTATAAGCTTACCACCGCCATGCACTATAGATATACTGTAACCACTATTACTAAGCTCTACTACCTGCCTTAGAATACTTTTACGATAGGCAATATCTGTAATAACACTACCACCAAGCTTAATTAGTACACTTTTCATAAAGCTAAATGCTCCTTAAAGCCAAACATTAAATTATAGTTCTGTACGGCTTGAGAAGATGCACCTTTTAAAAGATTATCAATACAAGAAACTATTATTAATTCCTGATTACGTAAAGAGAAGCCAATATCACAATATGGAGTGGCTACAACGTGCTTTATTTCTGGCAATTGACCTTCTGGCATAACTCTAACAAATTTTTCAGAGTTATAAAGTTTTATCCAACAATTATATATATCTTCATAAGAAACACCTGGCTTCACTTCAGCATATATTGTAGATAATATACCCCTGTTAAGAGGTACCAAATGAGGAGTAAAAGTTATTTTTACATCCAAGCCGGAAGCCTTAGATAATTCCTGAGCTATTTCTGGCTCATGCCTATGCTTATGAAGATTATAGGCCTTAAGAGACTCATTAGTTTCAACATAATGAGTGTTATCAGAAGGCTTTCTTCCTGCCCCACTAACACCTGACTTAGAATCTATTATTATTCTTTGCTGAGTATTAATAATATTACTACGTAAAAGTGGTACAAGAGGGATTACAACACTAGTAGGATAACAACCGGGGTTTGCAACCAATCTTGACTCTCTAATTTCCTGCTTATACAACTCAGGCACACCATATACAGCTTCTTGAAGCAAATTTTCATTATCATTCTCAAAGCCATAGTAAATAGGATATAGTATATTATACTTAAGTCTAAAACTTCCACTAAGGTCTATTAGCTTCTTAGCTGTATTACTAATAATTTTTGGGACGATCTCCAGAGAAGTTTCATTTGGTGTTGCCATAAATACACAATCTGCATCAGAATTTATGATCTGATCAATGTCGGTAAGTATGAATTTGAGGTCAGTAACATCCCTTAAAACCGGATATAAATCAGATATTTTAGAACCAACAACTCTTTCTGTTCCTGTTATATAAGACAAAGACGTTTCAGGGTGATTCAATAAAATTTTAACCAGTTCTAAACCTGAATACCCTGAAGCTCCTACAATTGCTACATTTACCATCTGTTGCTCCAAATTTATATTTCTGTATGTCTAATCATAGCTATTTCATCACAATTACCAAGCTTGACACAGTTAATACAATCTTTGTAAACTTTTTGCGGTAAATCACTATGTGGAACTTCTTCAAAACTAAGCCTTTTAAAAAATTTAGGAACCAAAGTAAGACAGAAAACTTTTTTAACTTTATATTCACTAGCCTGCTTAACCAACTCTTCAACTATCAATGAACCATATCCGGCTCTGGCAAATTCAGAATCAACCGCCAGAGATCGCACCTCAGCTAAATCTTCCCAGTAAAAGTGCAAAGCACCACAGGCTACAATTTTATTATCTTTTTCTAAAACAATATAATCTCTAATATTTTCATAAAGCTGATTTAAGGATTTTGGTAACATAACATCTGTGCTAGCAAAAGAATTAATAAGTTCCTGTATTTTCAACACATCTGTCATTAGTGCTTTACGTAATTTTAGACCTGCTTCGGTTAAGTTTGACATGGTATAACCTTCTATTTTGCTAAACTAAGTCTATTATTTTAACAAAACTCGCAATAATAGACTATAAATAGCTATGGTTCACGTTAATAAAACTTCTTAAACCTTTGTTATTTTAGTTTAATAGGATTTTATCTTTTTAATTAACAACCTTAAGCATTACATTAACACAACAACCAGAAATGTTTTTACATTTTGCATAATCATTATTTAGTACTTCAGGAGATTTACAAAATGGAATTTCTTCAAAACCATACTTTTTAAAATATTCAGGTATCATAGTTAAACAGTATATCTCTTTAACTTTAAGGCTTTCTAACTTATTAACAAGGTAATTCATCATTAATTTGGAATATCCTAATCCATTGTATTGTTTACTAAGAGCTAATGACCTTATTTCTGCCGTTCCTTTATAATGTATATAAAATGATCCACAACCAATTATTCCACCATCCAGCTCTATAACAATATAATTAGAGATATTTATTATTACATCGTGTTGAGATTTATCTAATAATTGTCTGCTCTCAATATATGGTCTTAATATATCTATAATAAAAAAGATATCTTCCACAGTGGCATCTCTAACAATCAGATCAGAATTGATTTGCATGCCATATACCTTTATAAAAGTGATTGCAATTCTTCCATGAACGCATCAAAGGCCTGGTACTCAGGTATGGTTTTGATAACCTGACCCTTTTTGAATATAACACATTTGTCTTTGCCCCCAGCTATACCTATATCAGCATGACTTGCCTCGCCAGGTCCATTAACCACACAACCCATAACAGCTATAGTTAATGAGGTTTTTATTGTTTTTGTAGCAATTTCAACCTTTTTGGCCAGATTTATCAAATCTATCTCCGTTCTTCCACAGGTGGGACAGCTTATAAAATTTATGCCTTTTTTTCGAATTTCAAGGGCTTTAAGTATTTCATAAGCTACTAACACTTCTTTAACAGGATCATCTGTAAGAGATACTCTTATAGTATCTCCTATACCTTCAGCAAGAAGCGAGCCTATACCTATAGAAGATTTCACAGCGCCAGATTCATACGTACCAGACTCTGTTACGCCCAGATGCAAAGGATAGTCTATCATTTTAGCCAGAGATCTATAAGCCTTTATAGTAACTGGAACACTACTTGACTTAATAGACACTTTTATTTGCTCATAGTCATAATGTTCTAATAATTTAATATGTTTTATTGCACTGGCTACCATTGCATCAACAGGGTTTAAATCTGAAAATTCTTTTTCAAGAGAACCAGAATTAACACCTATTCTTATTGGTATTTTTCTTTCTTTTGCTTTATCAACAAGTTTTTTAATGTTCTCTTTAGATCCAATATTGCCCGGATTTATTCTTAATGAATCAACACCACTTTCTATAGAAGCTATTGCAAGTCTATAATCAAAGTGAATATCAGCAATTAACGGCACAGAAGTGTTTTTTTTAATCTCTTTCAAAGAATGCGCTGCTTGTTGATCAACAATTGCAAGCCTAATTAATTCACATCCTGCTTCTTCTAGTTTTTTAATCTGATTGACAGTAGATTTAAAGTCACGCGTGTCAGTATTAGTCATGGATTGAATGGAAACAGGATAATTAGAACCTATTCCCACCTCAGCAATATGTATCTGCTTTGTTTTTCTTCTTTCAAACATAAACTAAATGCCAGTTGAGCCAAAACCACCTGTAGATCTCTCGGTGTCCGTCAATTCTTCGCTTACTTCCAGATGAGCTTTAATAACTTGATTAATTATAACCTGAGCAATTCTATCTCCTGGGTTAATTGTAAAAGTCTTATCGCCTAGATTAATCATAAGTACTTTAACTTCGCCACGGTAGTCAGAATCAACAGTACCAACACCATTTGCCAGACAAAGACCATGCTTTATAGAGAGCCCAGATCTTGCCCTTATTTGGGCCTCATATCCCTCTGGCACTTCGAATATAAGCCCTGTAGGCACTGCAAATCTTTCCATAGGTTTAATACATACAGGCTTTTCAACTGCTGCGCAAATATCCATTCCAGCAGAGCCTTCTGTAGCATAAGAAGGATCCTTAATTGAATGAGGTAACCTTTTAATTTTTAGTCTTATCATTTCCAAAGTTTTCATTAGTTCCTTCCTTATATAAATTTAAACAATTCTATTAATTAATATTATTTTCTGACAATTAATTCAACTTATAATTAACAGGAATTCCTTTGGGACCAACAATACTTAAAGAGTAATACTTTGGATCAAATATATCAGCGGCAATACGTAATATATCATTCATTGAAACAAGATCTATAAGTTCACAAACCTCATCAATAGAAAAAATTTTATTAAAGTAAACGTCACTGTGAACATTTCTATAAGCCCTATAGTAAGTAGACTCAAGACCCAAAAGCAAACTACCTTTAAGTTGTTTCTTTCCTCTAATCAACTCGTCATCAGTAAGTCCATTTTCTTTAATTTTAGAGAATTCTTCTAATACTAACCTGATTAATTCACTAATATTTTGCACGCTTGTACCTGCATAAACTCCAAATATCCCTGAAGGCCTATAAAGAGCTTTATAAGAGCTTATTGAATATACAAGGCCTCTCTTTTCTCTTATCTCTTGAAAAAGCCTGGAACTTATACCACCTGCAAGTGCTATATCCATGACAGCCAATGGATACCTATCATTGCTAACTATGGATATACCGTTTGTTGCTATACAAACATGAGCTTGCTCAATATCTTTTTCATTAACAGTTATTGATGATTTTATTTGTGGTTCAGGAATTTTAACTTCATTTTTCGGTACTTTCAAAGAGCAAAAATGTTTATCAATAATTTCTATAATCTTATTTTTATCAAAATTGCCAGACAAAGAGAATCTTATATTACCCGGTACATAATGAGTTTTAACAAAATCGAGTATTGTATCTCTAGTCATATCTCTAACAGAAGGGAAAGAACCTGTAACTGGCAATGCCATGGGGTTATCTCCCCATATTGACTTAAACAAAGCATCATATACAACTTCGTCAGGTGTATCCTCATACATTTTTATTTCTTCTAATATAACCTGACGCTCTAATTCCAGTTCATTTATATCAAATAAAGAATTCAACAGCATGTCACAAAAAATATCAACCGTTAAATTAGCCTGTTCTGTAAGCACTTTTGCATAGTAATAAGTAATTTCTTTTTCAGTAAAAGCATTCAAACTGCCGCCATAGTCTTCTATAGACTGAGCAATAACCTGTGCTGTTCTTGCTTTAGTTCCTTTGAACATTAAATGTTCAACAAAATGAGAGACACCATTGTTTTCTTTAGTTTCAGAAGCAGAACCAACTGTTACCATAACGCTAATTGTCGCCGATCTAACATCGGGTATTAGTTCAGTTATTACTTTCAAGCCATTTTCAAATTCTGTTATTTCAATCATTTCAGAACTTTTTAAACTAAATACATTAAATCAATTCAAACAGGTTACTATAAACATTGAATCATTTAAACAAACAAAATACATTTAAATCACTTTTTTTAGAAATCTAAAAAAAGATTATTATTAAAGGTAAAAAATAAAGCTTTTTAAGATTAGCAATATTCTTCTTCTAAAAATTTATCCTTTTCTTCAGGAGTAAGGCCTTTAATAGTTAGGTTAACTCTACCTTTTTCATCTATCTCATCAACCTTTACTATTACTTCTTCACCTATAGAAACAACATCGTTAACACTATGAACTCTATATGGCACTAATTGAGAAATATGAACCATACCTTCAACGCCAGGAGCAACTTCTACAAAAGCACCCAGTTTAGATATTATTCTAACCACCTTACCTTGAAGCACAAGACCTTTTTCAAGCTTTCTTGTAAGCTTTTTAATTATAGCTATAGCCTTATTGGAGCCTTCTGCATCAACGCAAGTAATATTTACAGTTCCATCATTCTCGATATCAATAGTAGCACCAGTCTCCTCAATGATACCCCTGATTGTTTTTCCGCCAGGGCCTATAACAGTGCCAATAGTATCAGGGTCAATTTTCAATGTAACAATACGAGGGGCCCATTTTGATAATGCTTTTCTTGGTTCTGGAATAGCCTCCAGCATTTTTCCAAGTATGTGGAGCCTACCACTTTTAGCAGCAGTTAATGCTTTTTCAATTATGTCAATTGATATACCAAGTATTTTAATATCCATTTGAAGGGCAGTAATGCCTTTATCACTACCTGCAACTTTAAAATCCATATCTCCAAGAAAATCTTCAATACCCTGTATATCTGTTAAAATTTTAACTGTTTCATTTTCTTTAATCAGACCCATGGCAACACCGGCAATAGGTTGAGATATAGGAACACCGGCATCCATCAAGGCAAGTGTACTACCACAAGTACTGGCCATCGATGTAGATCCATTAGATTCTAAAACTTCGGAGTTGACTCTTATAGTGTAAGGGAACTGATCTTTAGGAGGCAAAGAAGGAGTTAATGCTTTTTCAGCGAGATACCCATGCCCCACCTCTCTTCTGCCAGGCCCCCTGTTTGGCTTAACTTCGCCAACAGAAAAAGCAGGGAATGTATAATGGTGAATATATTCACGCTTCTTCTGAGGGTCAACACCATCCAGCTCTTGCGCTTCTCCAGGGCCACCCAGAGTGGTTATTGATAAAACCTGTGTATTACCTCTAGTAAAAAGCCCTGTACCATGCGTACGTGGCAAAATACCAACAGAACAATCAATTGGACGGATTTCATCAAGAGCCCTGCCATCTACTCTTATATCATCATTAATAATCATAGAACGCATAATTCTCTTTTCAAGTGCTTTAAAAACTGCATGATGATATTTAACACCTGACTCATCAAGTAACACAGCAATAGGATGATCATCCGCAAGTTCTGCCATGTCATCTTCCATTTTATCTTTGATAACTTTAACTGCTTTTTCTCTTTCCAGACGGTCAGCAATTTTATAAGCTTTAATCACAGGTTTTTCATAGTTTTTATCAATAAATTTTATTAGAGGGTCCAGATCAGTATCAAACACAAATTCTTCTTTGTTTATTTCCAGCTCCTTAACAAACTTATGTTGTGCTTCTATTTGAATAGAAATATACTCTTGAGCGTATTTAAGAGCAGCAACAATATCTTCTTCAGAAACAAATTTTGCTCCTGCTTCTACCATCATAATTGAATCAGCTGTACCAGCGACAACAATATCTAAGTCACCTTTTTCTATATTTTCAAAAGTTGGATTAACAACAAATTCGCCATCAACTCTGCCAACTCTAACAGCCCCAATAGGGCCTAAAAAAGGAGCCTCGCTCATAATAAGAGCGAATGAAGACCCCAACAATGCCAGTACATCCGGCGGGTTAACTGAGTCAGAACTTAATATTGATGTAGTTACCTGAACATCATTGTGATACCCATCAGGAAACAATGGCCTAATAGGCCTATCTATAAGCCTGGCCGATAAGATAGCTTTATCTGTAGGCCTTCCCTCCCGCCTTAAGAAACTTCCTGGCACTCTACCAACACAAAACAGTTTTTCATCAAAATCTACTAAAAGAGGGAAAAAGTCTATCCCTTCTCTAGGTTCTTTTCCAACGCCAACTGTAACCAATATAACTGTATCTTCACATGAAATAGTCACTGCTGCAGATGCATTTCTTGCCAAGTGACCAGTTTCAACAATAATTTCTTTTTCCCCTACTTTAACAGTACACTTTTTAGAAGGTAACATACACTTATTCCTTGTAAAATCTAATATCTTAACTTAAACTAAACAAGCGGACTCAGTTCCGCTTGTCTTAAAATCTATCTACGTAAACCGAGGCGCTTAATCAACGAACGATATCTTTGTATATCTTTCTGAGCTACATAATTAAGCAGTCTTCTCCGTTTTCCTACCATCATCAATAAGCCTCTCTTTGTATGATGATCTTTCTTGTGTATCTTTAAATGTTCAGTCAGTTTTCTTATTCTATCAGTTAAAATTGCTATTTGAACTTCTGGAGAACCAGTATCCTTGTCATTTAAACGATAGTTATCAATTATTTCCTTTTTATTAGTAGAAAATTTAGTTGGCATTCATCTAAACCTTTCTTATAGCCTTTAATAATTACAATGAATCATAATAGCACTCACAATATTTCTCTGCAACATGATAGAGATTCTCTGTGTATTATATCTTTAAAATTAAGTAAACTTACAAGACAAATTATTAATTGACAAAAAATTTTCAGGTGTAAACATTTAGTTATTATAGTTAGTTTATTAAAGAGTTTAGAGTAAATATACAATGAATAATGAAAATTTAAAAAGAACCGCGCTCTATGAAAAACACTTAAAATTAAAAGCCAAAATAGTACCTTTTGCAGGATGGGAAATGCCACTCCAATATGACAAAATAACAGCTGAACATATTACGGTAAGGGAACAAGCAGGTTTATTTGATGTATCACACATGGGAGAATTTAAAATTACTGGTAAAGCCTCTCTAAACCTTCTTCAAAGATTAGTTCCTCAAGATATCTCAAAGATGGAAGAAGGAAAAGCTGTATACACACAATTCTGCAACCCCACTGGTGGAATTATAGATGACCTTATAATCTATAGATTGAATGACAAAAATAACACTTATAATTTCTTATTAATAGTTAATGCTTCAAATATTGAAAAAGACTTTAACTGGATTATTACAAATCAAAATGACACCTCAGAAATTACTGTTAAAAACATCTCCGATGACTATAGTCTTATGGCTCTTCAAGGCCCTAATGCTGTAGACATACTAGATATTTTAGGTATAGACATAGATAATCAACCAAAAAGGTTTCGTTTAAAAGAAACTCAGATTAACAACATAGAATGCATTGTAGCAAGAACAGGCTACACTGGCGAAGACGGTTTTGAAATCCTTGTTAATAATAATCAGGCAGCAATGCTTTGGGACTCTATTCTCAAAGCCGGAGAAACAAAAGGCCTAAAACCAATAGGCCTAGCAGCAAGAGACACACTCAGGCTCGAAGCTGCATTACCATTGCACGGCAATGACATTGATGAAAACACAACACCTATTGAAGCAGGCCTTAAATGGTCTGTGTGCATAGACAAGCCTGACTTTATTGGTAAAGAAGTACTGATTAAACAACTTCAACAAGGAACAGATAAAATATTCATAGGGTTTAAAATGCAATCCTCACGCATTCCAAGACAGGGATGCGAAATTTTCCAGGGAGGTAGAATTATTGGTAGCACTACCAGTGGTAGTATAGCACCTTATCTCAACTATCCTATAGGAATGGGTTATGTTGACAAAACATCCAATACCAAGACTGGCGATTTAATTGAGGTATTAATAAGAGATAAAAAATATCCAGCTGAAATTGTTAAAAGACCGTTTTATAAAATGAAAAAGAGGTAATAAAATATGTCCAATCTTGAAACTCCTGAAAACATTCATTGCACAAGGTCACATGAATATGTGATTGTAGATGGAGAGACTGGTATTATTGGGATTACTCAATATGCTACAGAACAGCTTGGTGAGATTGTATATGTTGAGCTTCCAGAAGTAGGCACTACTATTCCCAAAGGAGAAGCTTTTGGCACTGTAGAATCTGTTAAGGCTGCATCTGAAATTTATATGCCGGTTTCAGGAACTATTTCCGAAATTAACCATAGGCTTACATCTGAACCTGAACTTATTAATGATGATTGCTACAATGAAGGATGGATTATAAAGGTAGCTGATTTTTCTAAAGAAGATTTAGAAGAAGCAATGCCAATGGATGAATACCTAAGTTTTATTGAGGAGTAAAATTGATTTATCATAATTATCTACCAAATACTGATGAAAGCAGACAAAAAATGCTTGATATCATTGGTGTATCTAGTCAGGAAGATTTATTTAAAAATATACCTGTAGAATTACAAAAGAATACATCACTTGTATTACCAGAAAGTCATTGCGAACTTGAAATACAAAACAGAATTCTAGAACTTGCCCAAAAGAATATCTGGCCAGGAGGATATGTTTCATTTTTAGGAGCTGGTTGTTACAACAGATATATACCATCAGTCATTGATAATATTCTCTCAAGGGTAGAATTTTTAACCGCTTATACTCCATATCAACCTGAAATAAGCCAGGGCACGCTTCAAGCAATTTATGAATTTCAAACAATGATATGCAATTTAACTGGCATGGATGTATCTAATGCATCAATGTATGACGGTGCAACAGCAACAGCAGAAGCAATATTAATGTCATGCAGAATAACTAAAAAAAATAAAACTATTGTCTCAAGAGCTTTAAACCCTGAAACACAGGATGTTATTAAAACATACCTTAGTGGCCCAGATATTGACATTATTACAGCACCAATAAATGAAGACAGTATAACTGATATAAATAACCTTTTTGAGCTTACAGCTAATAAAGATATTGCTTCTATTGTTATTCAGGTTCCAAATTTTTTAGGAAACATAGAAGAAGTCAGAAAAATAGAACAAATAGCTCATAATGCCGGAGCTTTATTTGTTGTCATAATAGACCCAATAAGTGTAGGAATGATAAAGCCCCCTGGAGCATATGGTGCTGACATTGTTACTGGTGATGGTCAATCATTAGGAAATAATATGATGTATGGAGGGCCTGCATTTGGTTTCATGGCGTGCCGGCAAAAACATATGAGAAATATGCCCGGCAGAATCGTTGGATCCTCTTTAGATTCTGATGGAAATACTGCTTATACACTAACACTTCAGACAAGAGAACAACATATAAGAAGAGATAAAGCAACCAGCAATATATGCACAAATCATTCCTTATGTGCACTTGCAGGATCTATTTATCTATCAATTATAGGCCCTAAAGGCCTTAAAGAGATTGCTAATATTTGCTTCCAGAGAGCACACTTTCTTGCATCCAAAATAAGCGAAATAGAAGGTTTTAAGATACCACATGATAACTTTTTTAACGAGTTTATAATGATTTTACCTGATAATTTGTCTGTAGATGTTTTCAACAAGGAAATGCTAGACAGAAAAATTATACCAGGCATCAATCTTAACTCATATTATCATGAATTACCAGGTGCAATATTAATAAGCGTAACGGAAAAAAACAAACCTGTAGACTTATATCTTTTCTTAAGCGCTTTAAGAGAACTTGTAGAAGAATATGTTTTAAACTAATGGTGTACAGACTATGACAAAATTAATATTTGAAAAATCAGAGCAGGGCCGTAGAGGTTGTCTTTTACCAGAAGCTGGTGTTCCAGAAATTGATCCGGATAGTGCTATAGATAGTTCATTACTAAATGAAGAGGAAATCTGTTTACCTGAAACCTCTGAACTTGAAATAATGAGACATTATGTAGAACTGTCAAACAAAAATCACTGTATAGAGAAGGGGTTTTATCCTCTTGGCTCTTGTACAATGAAATATAACCCCAAAGTTAATGAGTCAATATGTCAATTGCCCAGATTTAAAGACCTTCATCCATACCTCCCCGTAACATTCGTACAGGGTACCTTAGAGTTAATGTACGAACTTCAGAACTTTTTTGCTGAAATTACCGGAATGGACAAAGTATCTCTTCAGCCAGCAGCTGGTTCTCACGGAGAATTTACCGGCATGCTTATAGTTAAAGCCTATTTTAAAAACAAAGGAGAGGAAAGAACTAAAGTTATAGTGCCTGATTCTGCTCATGGAACAAATCCAGCTTCAGCTAAAATGTGTGGATACGAGATATTAGAAGTTAAATCTAATGATAAAGGGCAGGTAGACATAGAGAAACTTGAAGAACTTGTAGATGATAAAGTGGCAGCAATAATGCTAACCAATCCAAACACATTAGGAATCTTTGAGGAAAACATTCAAAAAATAGCCGAAATTATGCATAAAGCTGGGGCATTACTTTATTATGACGGCGCAAACCTCAATGCTATTATGGGCATAGTAAAGCCAGGTGATATGGGTTTTGACATTGTTCATATCAATACCCATAAGACATTCTCAACACCACATGGTGGCGGTGGGCCTGGCTCAGGGCCTGTTGCAGTAAAAGACTACCTCTCTGATTTCTTACCCGTACCTACTATTGATTTTGACGGAGAAAGCTTCTTCCTTAAATACGATACACCTCTAACTATAGGCAAGGTTAGATCTTTCTATGGAAATGTTGGTGTATTGTTAAGAGCATATACATACGTACTGGCAATGGGCAAAAATGGCCTTAAGCAGGTATCAATGGATGCAGTTCTAAACGCAAACTACCTTAAAGAAAAACTTAAAACCAAATTTTTCTTACCTTATGAAGGTTTATGCATGCATGAATTTGTTCTATCAGGCAAAATACAAAAAGAGCAGGGCGTTAATACACTTGGTATTGCAAAGAGAATGATGGATTTTGGAATACATCCACCCACAATATATTTTCCATTGATAGTTCCAGAAGCGATGATGATTGAACCAACAGAAACAGAATCCAATGAAATACTTGATAACTTCATAGAAATAATGGAACAGATTGCTAAAGAGATTGAAGAGAATCCTGAAGAGGTGCTTAAGTCACCACATAATACTCCTGTTAAAAAAATAGATGAAGTTCTGGCTGCTAAAAAGCCAAATGTAGCTTATAAAAAACAATAATACTATATCAAAGGTCTGAGATTTAATTATCACAACATTTAGTGAGAAAAAACTCATTCATTTTTATTTTCTCAAGTTTGATAATAGTTTTCAAAGGTGAATATAAAAACCTGCACAATTTCTCAGATTGTAAAAATTATTTCTGGAATTTATAGTTTAAACTTTGAATTAAAAAACTTGTAGTATAGTATTACTTAAAATAAATAATTTAACTGATTACCCACAATAAAATCATAGAAGGTTAAAGATGCGCTTACCAAATGACTGGGCCAGTAAAATAACCGACAAGAACCCTGATGTAGCTCAGAAAGCTGCTCTTCATATCATCAACAATAAAGATATGGATGCTTGGAGCTGCCTGGGAGAACATGAAGAATTAATGTTTGATTTCTTGAAAGAAAAAGTAGCCCAAAAACTTATAGATGCTGTTAATATAGAAAATCTTGAGAACCTATTTACCCTAATGCAAAGATATAATGACTGGTTATCAGATATTGTAGCTCTTTCAGCTTCTAAATTTGATGATCCGGAAGTTAATGACAGGATGCTTGAGATTTTAATCAATGGTGATCCTGATCAAAAATCTTATGCGGCTCGTTATTTCACTTTTGTAGAGTTTGAACCTGCAACAACTGTTTTAATTAAGTGTCTTAATGATAATAATGAAACCCTAAAAACTAACGCAGCTGAAGCACTGGGAACACATGAAAATGAAAAGGCCTTAAATATATTACTTGATAAACTAAATGTTGACGATGATTTTCAAAAAGTTGAAGCAGCTGAGCTTTTATCTGCTTATGGAGACGAAAGAGCTGTTAAGCCAATATTAAAAGCAATGATCAACTCAAGAATGAAAGAAAATCTTGCAGGAGAAGCTGCAAGCATAGCGTGCCTTGCTGACTATCTTGAAGGTGACGATTATGAGCTCAAAAATCTTTCTCTTGAAGCTATTGATAGTATAGTTGCAGGGTTACCAGAAGTACTTCCGCTGAGCAATTTACTCGTTTACAGATTTTATGAATGCATTGAAGCACTACTAAAATTGTCTGAAGGAGAATATAATCACTTTACAGGCAAGTATGCACAAATATTACTGAGAGCTAAAAATAAGTTTGACCTTCTCAAAAACAACGATCAGTACACTTTTGACGAAACAAAAGAAATAAAAGAAGAAATAGAACATATTAACAATATGTTAAAACTTAGAGATGATACTTTCTGGGGAGATATGGCTTATCTACTAATAGAAGAACTTGACTCTCAAGATTTTTACAGGAAGATAAATGCAATAACAACTGTTTCAGAAGTAGGTTTAAAATTTGCCGGTGAAAATTTAGTTAATATTATTAAGAATGAAAGCACTCAAGAATTAATTCAATGCCAGGCAGTCTACGCTATTCAAGATCTAGAATATACAGATGCACTTCCGGAACTTAAAAAACTTTTAATAAGAATCGGTGATCCTAATATGTCAGCCATTATAGATAATGCAATACAAACATTAGAGCAATCAAAGACTAAAGAAACACAACCAGAAAAACAGCATTAAGAGGCTGTTTTTAAATCTATAACCAATTGATATTTGTTAAAACAAATAAATTAAAGTCTATAACCCCTACAAAAGTGTGTGCTTAAAAAATCTTTAATAAAGACCGGTGAAATGTCTCTCATTATAGTTGCTATTCAAGGAGTTAGTGGTTTGTAAATTTTCTTAACACAATACAAGCTAAATACTTAATTTAATGAATCTTTAATGTCAAAAATTACATCTTAAGTTTAGTGAGCAAATTAATCAAAATTTTAAATTATTAGTGCAGGTAAATTAAAGGTTTATTAAAAATGAATACATTAAATTTTAAAAGAAAAATTAAAAATATAGATTCAATATATATTGATGATAAAGAGGAAACAGCAATAAATGAGACTGATAGTGATTCTGAATTCGAACCTTCAGGCTACACTCATGTCTTTGTAGATAATGACAAAAACTCAAACGAAATTTTTCAAATGTATTTGAAAGATATAAGCAGAAAAAAAATGATTTCAACAAACGAAGAGATAGAACTTGGAAGAATAATCAAGAAGGGTGGGCCTGAATCAGAAAAAGCGAAAAGAAAACTCATCCAGGCTAATTTACGACTTGTAATAAGCATTGCAAAAAGATACACCGGGCAGGGAGTATCTTTTATGGATTTAGTTCAAGAAGGTAGCTTTGGGCTTATAAAAGCAGCCGAAAGATTTGACTACAAACAGGGTTTTAAGTTCAGCACATATGCAACATGGTGGATAAGGCAAACAATTATAAGATCCATTGCTAATACATCAAGAACCATAAGATTACCAGTACACATGACTGACAAAATCCGCAATTATAAAAAAGCCAAAATAGAACTCACCCTAAAACTTGATAGAGAACCCAGTTTTGAAGAGTTAAGCAAACATTTAAAATTATCGTCACGGAAACTCTGTAACATTAAAAATGCCATGTCTACTGAACCAATAAGTATACATACTCCCGTTGCCGAAGATTTATCGATAGAAGATTACATACCTGCCAAAATAAGTGAAGCTCCTCACCTGGACATTGAAAATAAATTACTAAGAGAAGATATTCATGATGCTCTAAAAATATTAACCGAACGAGAACGGAAAATTATCAGAGAAAGATTTGGATTAAAAACAGGCAGAAGCAAAACCCTTGAAGATTTAGGCCAAATGTTTGGCTTTTCAAAAGAACGAATCAGGCAAATACAAGATGCCGCAATAAATAAATTGCGTAATTCCACAAAAACAAACCATTTAAGGGAATATATTTCTTAAATCAACCCAACTATTAGTCAAGATAGAACACTGTAACAACCTTATGACACTCTTCTGCATAAGCAACTGCTTTATGCAAAGTGCCACTAGTATGAGACAAGAAACAAACTAATTGTTGACACTCATCAATTATTTCTCTATTGCAAATTCTGCTAGCATCGGCCAGGGTCATCATGGCTCTATCTGGGTGCTCAACAATATTAGGAAGCCCTATTAGCTGATCTTGAACGTCCGAAGGCTGTTGGCCAATCGTCTGAGGTAATATAACTTTTAATTTATGAGGATCAGCCTTCATTGCACCTCTAATAGCTGCAGCATTAGTTCCACTAGAACCTCCACTGGTAATAATAAAATTGCCTTTCATTACCAAAGCATAAGTTAAAGTTTCAATAATTTGCTGATGAGTAATAGGAAGATTTCTACTACCTATAATAGCAATCCTTTTTGAAGCTTGTTGTATTGTAGCCAACTCGTGAGCCAACTGATCGTGGGTTTCCGGAACATCATCATCCGTCAAGTCCCCTGTCGGTACCATTATGGTGCTCTTTTGGTCTTCAGTCATTTAGCAATCCCTTATTTACTATTGTATGACTAAATTAATTTATGTTATTAATCCTAAACATTAACTAGACATGTCTAATTGGTTTATTAATACTTAAATAATACCATTAATTTATCTTTTTTTAATATCGTTGTGAAAAGTCTAACCATACAAGAAAATAAAATATTAGAAAATCTTAGTTCTGCACAGAGTAGAGCTGTTACAGATTTAGCAGGTCCTATATTAGTTGTTGCAGGAGCTGGTAGCGGTAAAACTAGAGTTTTAACTCAACGTATAGCATATTTAATCGCCAAAGGCGTTTCCCCTTACGAAGTACTGGCAGTAACATTTACCAACAAAGCAGCTAATGAAATGAAAGCTCGTGTTAGCAATTGCATTGGAGAAGATTTAGCAACAAAATCCTGGATTGGAACTTTTCACAACATATGCGGAAGAATTCTTCGTCAAAACATTGAAAAATTAGAAGATGGCAGAAAAAATAATTTTGTTATCTTTGACGAAACAGACTCTATATCTATTATTAAACAATCTATTAAAGAACTGGATTTAGATGATAAAAGATACAACCCCAAAACTGTACGAACCATGATAAGTACAGCTAAAAATAATATGCTTTCTGCCTTTGAATACACATCTGAAGCTCAAGATTTTTTTAAAGACAAAGTTGGAAGAATTTATCATAAATATGAAGAACTATTAATTAATAATAACGCTTTAGATTTTGATGACATGTTATTATTGTCTGTTAAACTCTTAAATAGCTGTAATAACATTGCTGAATATTATCAAAAACGATTTAAACATGTACTGGTAGATGAATTCCAGGATACAAACACAGCACAATACGAATTTATAAAACTCTTAACTAATTACGGCAAAAACACCTGGAAAGATTCCAGCCTTTGTGTCGTAGGAGACGTAGATCAATCCATATATAGCTGGCGGGGTGCAGATTATAAAATTATTTTAGGTTTTCAAAGTGACTTTAAAAACGCAAAAATATACAAATTAGAAGAAAATTACCGCTCTTATCAAACTATACTAGATATAGCAAACAGTATTATTGTAAACAACTCTGAAAGACTTGAGAAAAAGCTATTCTGCACTAAAGCAGAGGGGCAGAAAGCTACATTATACCAGTCAAATGATGAAGCCGCTGAAGCTCTTTATATAGCCAAACAAATTTCAAAGCTACTTAAACGAGATTATAATCTAAACAACATAGCCATTTTATATAGAACTAATGCTCAAAGTCGTTCATTAGAAGAAGCTTTAATAATAAAAAAAATACCTTATCGTATTATAGGCGGTATAAAGTTTTATGACAGAAAAGAAATCAAAGATATTATTGCATATTTAAAGATATTATATAATCCAAGTGATACTCAAAGCATTAAAAGAGTTATTAATGAGCCTAAAAGATCTATAGGGAAAACAACTCTGGAAAAAGTAGATGAAATAGTTTTAAATAATCCAGGGTATAAATTTATAGAAGTTCTACAAAATATTGAATTAGTGGATAATTTTAATAAAAGAACCATCAAACAAATAAAAGAATTCACCAATTTAATTCAATTTCTCAGCTCTTGTGTTGAAAGCATGAGCTTAAGAGATTTAATCAAAAAGGTAGCATATGACACCGGTTACGTACAAATGTTAAGGGATGAAGGCACACCAGAATCCGAAGGCAGATTAGAAAATATCGATGAACTTATAAACGTAGCCAGTGAGTTCGAGTCAAGAGAGGGAACATCAAATCTTGGAGATTTTCTAACTCAAATATCACTATTAAGCGATATTGATTCACTTCCAGAAGATACTTCTTTCATTACATTAATGACTCTTCATTCTGCAAAAGGACTTGAGTTTCCTGTTGTATTCTTAGCGGGTCTTGACGAAGGAATTTTCCCTCACTTTAGATCTCTAGACAAAAATTCTGAAATGGAAGAAGAACGAAGATTAATGTATGTAGGAGTCACCAGAGCACAAGATCTTTTATACCTTACGCATGCCCAAAAAAGGAGAATCCACGGTGATTATAGGTATCTAACAAAAAGTAGATTCTTAAAAGAAATACCCGACAAGTACTTAAATATAGAAAACGATCTTAATAACTTTGATACTAAAAGCAATACCAAGACCGTCAATAGATACAGGTCTCAACCAGAAAATGATTTCAGTGTAAGCTTTGGCAAAGATTTTGTTGCACCAACACTAAAGAAAAAACCGAAAATATGTAATAAAAATAAAAAGCTAACAGTCGGAATTGATATAACATGTAAAGATCAAATTTCAAAAATGCAAAAAATTGAAAATAGTAATTATTACGAGGTTTTCAAAGAAGGCGATAAAGTATACCATCAAAGATTTGGGATAGGTTGTATTGAAAGTACGATAAAAATAAGCGAAAATATTATATATAGTGTGATATTTGAACAAAATGGCAAAAAAGCACTAGATGCTAGGAGCGCAAAACTAACCAAAATAGACAACACTTAAAAGCCACACTGATGCTTTTTTTGAAAAAAAGCACTTGCTTTATTTACTATAGTTTAGGTATTATTACGTTTCTCATTTTTATTTAATTCTATTTGAATTTTGAGGTCGTGAACATTAAAGGTAAGGTATCTTATCGAGGGTAGTGTATGGTCAAACAAAAAGTAACTCTGGCCAGTTTTATAGCTTCTCAGAGAGAAAAGTTGGGCACCATGTCTCAAGTAGAACTGGCCAAAAAATGTGGTGTTCCGGCGGGTACTATTGCATCAATCGAATCTGGTTACGCTAAATCTCCCAGACCTGTAACTCTTAAAAAAATAGCTGAAGGATTATCTGTACCAACTGAAATTATCTTTAAGCTTGCTAGTAACCCTGAAAAAGAAATGATAATTGATACAGATGATCTTAACATATTTAAAATTAAGTACCTAGGAAATATCCCCACAACAAACACACTAAAATCATTGGATAACGTAGAAGAGCAAATACCATTCCCTGTAGATTTCATTGAAGAAGGAGACTTTATTCTGACTGTTTCAGGTGAAAGCCTGGCTGATGAAGACATTTATGATGGAGACTACATTGCTATTAACAAACAAGATTTTCTGAAGCGAAGCGGAGATCTTATGCTGTGCGAAATTGATAATGTAGTAACTCTCAGACGAATTTATAAGAGTGATGAAAAGTTTAAAGTCAAAGATAAAATCTATACAAAAGACGAAATATCATTCTTAGGAAAAGCCTGCACAAGCATCAGCAGAAGAAACCTGTAATATCTGTCAATCCTTTCAGGACTAAATATCTCCTTAATACTTGTTAAATAATTTATAACTTATCAAAAAATACTGTTATTTTTTGATAATATAAAATTGAAAGAGTTAGAGGATAAAAGAATCCTCTAACTTTATTTTTTAAAAAATCTATGTATAATGAAACTATTTAATATAAAAGGAGGGCAATATGCCTAAAACGATTGCTGAAATAAATGAAAAAATTAAAAGTGGCAAAGCTTTAATCTTCAACGCAGAAGAAATTATACATGTTGTGGAAGAAGAAGGGCTTGAGAAAGCAGCAGAAAAAGTTGATGTTGTAACAACAGGAACGTTTGGACCAATGTGTTCATCATCTGCAATCATTAATACTGGCCATTCTTCACCAAGAATAAAAATGCAAAAAGCATGGCTTAACAATGTAGAAGCGTACTGCGGCGTTGCTGCTGTTGATTTAATAATCGGTGCTACGCAATTATGTGAAGATGATCCGGAGAATAAAGTATTCCCTGGCAGATTTGCTTATGGTGGTGCACACGTAATAGAAGACCTCGTAGCAGGAAAAGATGTCCATCTATTAACAACATCTTATGGAACAGATTGTTATCCAAATAAAAAAGTGGAAACAACTATAAACATTAAAACTGTTAATGAAGCATATTTATTCAACCCCCGTAATTGCTACCAAAACTATGCCGTTGCAGTAAATATGCACTCAGAAAGACCTATTTATACCTACATGGGAATACTGTATCCTAATATTAGCAATGCAAACTACTGCTCTGCAGGTCAATTAAGTCCACTATTAAACGACCCCTTATACAAAACAATTGGCATAGGAACTAGAATATTTCTTGGTGGTGGAATAGGTTATGTAAGCTGGCAGGGTACTCAACATAATCCAAATCAAGCTCGCCTGGATAATGGCACACCTGTTTCAGGAGCAGGCACACTTGGTTTAATAGGTGATTTAAAACAAATGAGCCCTGAATGGCTCAGAGGAACCAGTCTTTCTGGATATGGTGTATCCTTAACTGTTGGTGTAGGTATTCCTATCCCTATACTTAATAAAGATATACTAAAATATACAACTGTTGAAGACAAGGATATTGTTGCAACAATCTATGACTACTCGGAAGATTATCCAAATTGCAAACCTAATAATCTGGGAACAGTCAATTATAAACAACTAAAAAGTGGTGTTATAACTATTAATGGGAAGGATGTTCCAACAGCCAGCATGTCAAGTTACTCAAAGGCTTTAGAAATAGCCAACATACTGAAAGAATCAATTGAAAAAGGTGACTTTTTATTAACAGAACCAGTAGCTATGCTTCCTACTGCTGGCTGCGATATTAAAATTAAATCACTTTCTTGCGTAAAATAATCTTCTGAAGGAGAAATATAATGATTAAACGCACAGTAGTCCTTAATTTTCCAAAGAGTGTAGTTAAAGAACCTATAACATATAAACTCGTAAAAGATTACAACCTCATGTTCAATATTCTCAGAGCAAGAATTAAACCGAATGAACAAGGCACACTAATCATACAACTTAAAGGCTCTGAAGAAGACATGAATAAAGCCTACAAATTTATAACTGAAATAGGAATAAAATGGGAAAATCTTGCTAAAGGCGTCAACTGGAATGACACTAAATGCATTCACTGCACTGCCTGCACATCATTATGCCCAACAAAAGCACTGGATGTTGATAGAGAAACAATGAAAATAACCTTTGATGCCGATAAATGTATTGTTTGCGAGATTTGCCTTGCCGCATGTCCATACAATGCCATATCACTTGATTTTTAATGCATAATAACTCTTATATAAACCGCACTTACAGAAACTGGTCAAACTCTGAAGACTTATTAAGCTTTCAGGTAACTGAATTTGAGACTGACTTATTTATTAGTGCAGAAAAAGACCTTTATAAAGAAGCTCTTAAAAGTGTAATACTATACAGAAACCAGATCAAAAACTACATAAAAACACATAGCGAATTTGAAACCTCCTTTAAACCCGTAAAGGTTATACAAAGCGCCCCTGAAATAATAAAAGATATGAGCGAAGCAGCCTTAAAAGCTGATGTTGGCCCTTTTGCAGCAGTCGCTGGTGCCATGGCTGAGTATGTAGGAAAGGATCTATTAAATTTTTCATCACAAGTTATTGTAGAAAATGGCGGAGACATATTCATTTCTAGCAAAAAAGACAGGGTTTTAGGTATATATGCTGGAAAATCACCATTAACAGGCAAAATAGGGTTATTAATAAAAACAGAGTTAATGCCCGTTGGTGTCTGTACTTCATCAGGAACTGTTGGGCATTCAACTAGTTTTGGCAAAGCCGATGCTGTTGTAATAATGTCTAAAAACACCTCATTAAGTGATTCAGTAGCAACAGCTACAGCAAATATTATTCAAAAACCAGAAGACATTGAAGAGGCTATTAATTTTGCTCTTTCTATTGATGGCATACTGGGGATAGTAGCTATTATCAATAGCCATATTGGTGCAGCAGGAAAACTAGAAATAGTTAGAACTATAAACAATCAATATTAACCGTTGTTTCTGCATCAAATAAAACTGCTTTATCAATTTCAACAAAAAGATCTATGTGTGCCCCATTAGCAATATCTATATCTGGTGACGACTTAGCAATAACATTATTATTGTTTATTTTGAAATATAAAAGTTTTTCACTACCTAGCATTTCTATTAAATCAACTTTTACAGAAATTTTAGGATTTCCGTTATTTTCAACATCAAAGTGTTCGGGTCTTATTCCCAGATATATTTTTTTATTTAAGTAATTATTAGCTCTAGCTTTTTTCATCAAATCTTCAGCCAGTAATAATGAAGTATCCCCAATATTAAAAGTTCCCTTATCTGTAATTTCTCCTTGAATAAAGTTCATTGGTGGTGAGCCAATAAAACTAGCTACAAACATATTACTGGGTTTACTATAAATATTTCTTGGATTATCAACCTGCTGGATAACACCATCATTTAAAATAGCAATTCTATCACCCATTGTCATGGCTTCAACCTGATCATGAGTAACATATATAAAAGTGGTTTGTAAATCGTTATGCAATTTAATTAATTCTGAACGCATTTGAACCCTTAGCTTAGCATCAAGATTAGATAAAGGCTCATCCATAAGGAAGACTTCCGGGTCTCTAACAATAGCTCTACCTAAAGCTACACGTTGACGTTGACCACCTGAAAGTTGTCGTGGTTTTCTATCAAGATATTCTGTTATATGCAAAATTGAAGCGGCTTTTTTTACTCTTTTATCAATTTCGTCTTTATTAAATTTACGCATTTTAAGACCAAATGCCAGGTTTTCGTAAACATTTTTATGAGGATACAGAGCATAACTCTGAAATACCATGGCAATATTCCTATCTTTTGGTTCAATATGATTTACTATACGCTCTCCAATCAACAGTTCTCCTGACGATATATCTTCCAAGCCTGCTATCATCCTAAGTACAGTAGATTTGCCACAGCCAGAAGGACCTACTAGAACCATAAATTCTTTATCTTCAATTTCTAAATTGACATTTTTTATTGCAGTTACATCACCATAACTTTTTGACACATCTTTTAGCAGAACTTTTGACATCTATATTATCCACCTTATTTAGGCATTAAGAACTTTAAAGCTTAACAAATTATAAAACCAATAATTTAAAAGCACAAAAATATTTATAATTTAAAACATTGTATTATAATTACTTAAGTTTGACAGAGTACTAATTATGACAAGAAATGCTATGCCTAAAGGAATAAAGAAGGATAAAAGCCAAAATAATCTTTTAATCAAGCTTATATCAGGATCAATAATAATATCATTACTATACGTATTCTTTTTATTAATAACAGCTAAGCTCAATTTGGCTTCAAACACAACAAACTGTATTGCAACATTAGTATTTATTGTTATTTATTTCAGCTTTTTCGCCATTATTAAAAGTAAAAATATTAAATCTATAATAGCGAATAAAACATTAATGCTTAATATTGGCTTACTACTGGTACCATTTATAATTTCTGGTATATTTTATGCTTTAATCAGAAGTTTTTTAGGAACTATTGTTATATTTTTTTTCACCCAGATAGTGTTTACAATATATTACAATAACTTTGTACCAGTGCCAGGATACAAAAAAGCCTATAAGCTATTTAAGTTCAATCGTGTTGAGGAATCCAAGGCGATATTAAATCAAATATTATCCAGGTATCCAAATAGTTTTGAAACATTAATATTACTTGGTCATGTTTATTTCAAGGACCTAGAATATGATAAAGCTATAGATGTTCTAGAGAAGGCAAAATTTATAAGGCCCGAAGACGCAATGAGTTATTTGAATTTATCTAACGCATACACAGCTATTGAAAATTTTGACAGGGCTATAGAAAACTCAAAAAAGATAACTGAGTTATTACCTGATCAATGGAATGCTTTTTACACAATAGGGCTGTGCTATCTTTTAAACGGCAATAATAATGAATCTATAAATCACTTTAAAAAGACTCTTGAATTTGATCTCCCGGAAAAACAAAAATTTCTTGTATATTATGGACTAGCTAAAAATTTCCAATTACTTAAAAACAACTATGAATACGATAAAGCTATTAAGTCTTATATTAAATTTGCAGATGAAAGCACCATTTCATTCTGGAAAAGTCAGTTACAAAAGATTAATACAAATACCAATAAACCAAGTGATTTTGTAAAAGAGGCTGTAGAACATATAACAGAGCATCAAACTATTTAACATAGTTATAAAAGTCAATTAATCCAGACACTTTAACTAATGAAAAGAGTTTAATAATTAAGATAATTTAAATTGAAAATATTAATTTATGTAAAAGTTTTAGATTTTTTTTAGGTATCCCAAATAACTGTTTTTAAGAAAAGCCCGTTTAAAAGAACTGTTTAAACAAGCAATATTCAATATTAATAGGCTTAAAAAACTATATAACGCTAAAAGAAAAAGGTAAAAAATAACTTGCAAAGTTAACAATTATAAACAGTTTAAGATAAGAGGCTATAGGTTTTTTGATGCTTGATGTAATATAATTATTATTCACATAACAGGGAATTGTATAGTAATATAACCCTGTTTCAAAAGCCGAAGTGGTGAAATGGTATACACGCATGCTTCAGGAGCATGTGGGCGCTAGTCCGTGTGGGTTCAAGTCCCACCTTCGGCATATTCTTTAAATATTGTTGATTACAAGATTAATAAGGAGAAATTGTTATTAGCACTCGAGGTCCTTCATCAAAAAACATGCCATTAATCAATGAAAGAATAACTGCTAAAGAACTTAGGGTTATTACTGATGATGGTGAAAATTTAGGAATCATTAAAACATCCGAAGCAAGAAGATTAGCTTATGAAAGAGGGTTAGATTTGGTGCTTATTAGCCCAGACCAAAACCCACCTGTTGCAAAAATACTTGATTATGGTAAATTTAAATTTGAAAGTGATAAAAGAGCAAGGGAAGCTAGAAAAAAACAACATACTGTAGAAATAAAAGAAATAAAAATGCGGTATAAAATAGATGTGCATGACTACAATGTCCGGATTAAAAATGCCAGTAAATTTCTCAAATCCGGAAACAAAGTAAAAGTAGTCATTATGCTTAGAGGAAGAGAAGCACAACATACTAATCTAGCTTTTGAACTGCTAAACAAATTTTTCGAAGATCTTAAAGATCTTTGTATAATTGATAAAAAACCATCTTCTGAAGGTAAAAACGTAACAATGATACTAGCACCTGGTACTGGACCCAGCTAGAAATATAGGAGAAAACAAATGCCTAAGATGAAAACTCACCGCGCTGCTGCCAAAAGGTACAAGGTTACTGCTTCAGGAAAAATCAAAAGAAGAAAAGCTTATAAAAGCCATATCTTAACAAAGAAAAGTCCTGAAAGAAAACGCAGACTCGGCAATATGGAAGATCTCTTTAAAGGTGAAGTCAAAAGAGTAAGAGTTCAACTTCCTTACATTAAATATTCCCGTTAAATAAAAACTGATTAAAAGGAGCTACAAATGGTTAGAGTTAAGCGTGGTAACGTTCTGCGCAAAAAACATAAAAAAATCTTAAAATTAGCAAAAGGGTTTAAAGGTGGAAGAAAAAGAATCTTTAAAGCTGCTAATGAAGCTGTAATGAGAGCATTAAGATTCCAGTATCGTGACAGAAGAAATAAAAAACGCGAGTTTCGTCGTTTGTGGATAACACGTATTAATGCTGCTGCAAAGCTTAATGGGATTACTTACAGTAAATTTATCAGAGGACTAAAGCTTGCTAATGTCTCATTAAACCGTAAAATGCTTGCAGATATAGCTGTTAGAGATGAAGCTGCTTTTAAAAAGATTGCCGACTTAGCTAAAGAAAAATTAGCCGAAGCATCTTAAAAAAAAGTGTTTAATAATTTGAAAGTCAGATATAGTAAATCTGACTTTATTTTTTAAGAGGCTTATTGAATATGAACATAGTTATTGTTGGCGGTGGAGAATTTGGCTATCAATTAGCTAAAGAATTACACACAAATCATGATATTACTGTTATAGATATAAGCGATAAAGTAGCTGATAGATTTAGTAAGCTTGATATTAGATTTATAACAGGCAATGGGGCAAGTGCACAAATACTAAATTCTTCTAACATAGGTAAATCTGATATGCTTATTGCCTGTACACCTTCTGATGAAGTAAACATAATATCATGTTGGACAGCTAAACACTTATCAAGAGTAGAGACTATTTGTTTTGTCAATCATCAAGAATACATAGACTCTTTCCAGGCTAAAAATAATAAGATCTTAGGTAGAACAGAATATGGTCTGGACTATATTATATGGCCAAAGAAATCACTTGCTGACGAACTTGACAAGATTATTTCTGTTCCTGCAGCTATAGATGTTGAAGTTT
Organism: Cyanobacteriota bacterium; assembly: GCA_040752795.1. Taxonomy (GTDB): domain Bacteria; phylum Cyanobacteriota; class Vampirovibrionia; order JBFMGH01; family JBFMGH01; genus JBFMGH01. Next base: position 5,343 of record JBFMGH010000073.1, on the reverse strand, counting down.
TTGCAAGAGGAAAAGTAAAACTTTTCGAATATAGAGTCAAAGAAACCACACCAATAGTTGACAAACACCTGAAAGACTGCAATTTCCCTGAAGGGTGCATCATTGTTGCAATAACAAGAAATGACGAATTGTTCATACCAGACGGCAATACCGTATTAAATAAAAACGATAAAACAATCTTTATGGGAACAGATGAAGCTCTGAATATACTTAGCAGCAACTACTTTGAAAAAAGACAGAATGTAAATTCTGTGACCATTATAGGTGGTGGCACTGTTGGTTTTATGCTGGCCAATAAACTGGAAGAAAAAGAGATTAATATAAAGATAATTGAAAACTCACTAAAAAGGTGTGAAGAATTAGCTGTTACATTAAAGAAAAGTCTTATATTGAATGGAGATGGAACTGATCTTGAATTGCTTCAATCCGAACAAATAGGCAGAACAGACGTTCTCGTGTCAGTTACTAATAACGATGAAAAAAATTTACTATGTTCGCTTTTGGGAAAACAACTGGGGGTCAAAAAAGTTCTTACTCGTGTAGATAAAACATCAAATTTGAAACTATTTGAAACTGTTGGGGTAGACGTTGCACTTTCAGCTAAGTCATCTTCTGTAAAAGAACTTCTTAATGATCTTGTTGAAAGAGATATAGATATTCTTGCAATAGTTGAAAGAGGTAAAGGTAAAGTTTTAGAAATAACCGTGCCAGATGATTTTGAAGATTGTCAGGTTAAAGATCTTAATTTCACCTTTAAAGCCATAATAGGAACCATAATAAGACGGAAAAATGTCATTGTACCAAAAGGTAGCACAATAATAAGACCAGGTGATAGATTAATAATATTCACAACACCTGCTGATTCAAATAAAGTAAAAGAATTTTTTGAGTCTAATGAAACATGAGAGTATACTTAATACTTGATGCACTGGGTCTAACATCAATATGTATAGGTTTTTTGCTTTTTGTACCAATACTGGTAGCAATTGTTTATCAGGAATGGTCAGCAATACCAGCATTTGGAACAGCTGGAATAATCGGCATAAGCATTGGTGCTCTTGCCAGAATACTTACACCCACTTTTACTGACATACACCGAACGGAAGGAATGGTAGTAGTTGCATTTACATGGCTTATAGCAGCACTACTTGGAACTATTCCATACCTTTATTTTGACCTTGGCTTGGAAAATGCTCTTTTTGAATCCATGTCAGGCATAACAGCTACAGGAGCAACTATACTCAAGGATTTTTCTATCTATCCTAAATCTTTTTTCTTCTGGAGAAGTTTTAGCCAGTGGTTAGGTGGCCTGGGAATACTGGTATTATTTATTGCTGTATTACCTCAATTTGCTATTGCAGGCCGTCAATTATTCTTTGCAGAAGCACCAGGCCCAACAGAAGATCAATTAACACCAAGAATAAGACACACAGCTATTAATCTATGGGCATTATATATAATGTTAACAATTATAGAAATTATACTTTTATCCTTATGCGGGATGCCTATATTTGATGCTATTTGCAACTCTCTTTCAACTGTTTCGGCTGGAGGTTTTTCACCTAATGCTGAAAGTATTATGGGTTATAATAACCACCTGATTGAATGGATAATAATTATTTTCATGTTTTTAGCAGGCACAAACTTCGCTCTGCAGTTCAGGGCTATTAAATTCAAAAAGCCTCAAGTATTTTTGCAAAATTCAGAGTTTCTTTTCTATAGCCTGGTTATTGCCGTATCAACTATAATGGTATCTTTAATATTAATTATATCCAATAACGAAGGTTTTTTTGACTCAGTAAGAACAGCCTTATTTAACTGTTTATCAGTTCTAACCTCAACAGGTTTTGCTACTTATGACTATGCAAAATGGCCAGAAGGAGCGCAAATGGTTCTTATAACATTAATGTTCATAGGAGGATCTGCAGGATCAAGTGGAGCAGGTATAAAAGCCGTTAGGGCTTTATTGTTACTTAAAAATGCTTTCAAAGAAGTTATAAAAATAATACACCCACAAGCCGTTATACCTTTAAAACTTGACAAACAAATAGTTCCTCCTGATGTAATGAAACAAATAACAACATTTTTCTTCTACTATATGCTTCTATTACTAATAAGTACACTGCTTATTAGCATTATTGAATCTGATTTTCTTGTAGGATTTATTGCGTCAGCAGCATCACTTGGCAATATTGGCCCGGGCCTTGGCAGTTTAGGTCCAATGGGTAACTATGCAGACCTTAATTTCTTCAGCAAAGGAATTTGTATTCTCAATATGTGGGTAGGAAGACTTGAAATAATGACAGTTCTAGTATTATTATGCCCACACCTATGGAGAAACCTTACTACCAAATAAAAATTGGCCCACTCTATCAGGCCAATTTCTATTTAGAAGTGGGGGAGATAACTACCAATAATGATAATATGGTGAAGTGCGGCCAAGATATTCTGCATCAATATTTTCAAACAACCAGCTAAAAAAGCCCTGTGAGTTTTCTTGAGTGGCTGAAGATTTAACAAGTACATCGCCTTGATTGTTAGAAACTACAGTTTTATTTTCTGTTAGAGCTAAATTAGTTTTTGAAGCGAATACAGGTATTCCTGGTCTGTCAAAATAATTACTCTTATCATTTTGTCTGGTTTTCAACGGGATAATCTTATTATTAGTATTATTTAAATTATTTACAATAAACATTTCAGCGGGCTCCGTAATAAAAATATTATTTATATATATAGCAAATTTGGACTGAAAGGTAGTATAACTCTATTTGATACAAGTAGGTATATTTTTAAGTGTAGGTTTTACAATTGTTTACAACCTTATTAAGCACAAAGCTTTGAATAACTAATTTTTAGATTACTTTTAACGATTCTATCGAGATAAACCGGTTTAAAAGGTGTAATTTAAAATTAAATTTCAAGTTATAGTTAATATATAACAATATCTGTAATCTAAAAGCAGCAAAAACTCGTCAGTGATTAAAGCAGAAAGCACTATTAGCTTGATTTTTCATCTTAACATTTTCTTTATATACTCAAACTTATACCAATCCACGGAAGTAAACGATATATGCTTTAAATTTACTATAGGGTGTTTTTCGTTGCTGCGCAACGAAAAACACCCAGCCTTTATAATCTGGAATCTATAAATTACTTTCAAGGGTCAGTATAAACTCAACAGTAAAACAAATAAGAGAAAGGCCAAAAGCACTTTCTCTTATTATTTAAATTAACATTATTAGATTATTTTAAAGCCTTGATTGAATCCACATACCTTGTTTCAAAGTATTCATCAGAACCAGCATTAGGGTTTTTAACAACCATATCACCACTATCAACTATAACATTAACCATATCAATTCTTTCACCTGCTGGTGGATGTCTATATGTAAAGACATTGCTAGAACCTTCAGAAGCTCCCTGTGTTCCAGATGTCGCTGATTTAGATTGAGAAGACTTAATATGTTCCATTGTTTTTAAAAAACTAGCTATACCTTTAGGGTCATAACCCATTTTAGCTAATGCTTCAGCACTATAAGCATCAGCAGCAAATTCTACTTCAGGTGTTAAAGGATCATAATAATTCCTCATAGCAAAGCCTTTAACAGCTCTTTTAAAGCCTTCTTTCAGCGCCATAAATCCCAAATCTACAGCAGCATCAGAAGCATTATAGGCTACGCTTCTGCCTATATAGCCCCCATAGCCACCACCCACTCGTCCAATCTGCTTGTTAATCTCTCTTTTAGCTATATTTTTAGGAGAATAATAACTAGCATACCAGCCTGCATATGGCAAAGATGTGGCTACATCATTAATATAATTGTATTTACTTTCAACTTCTTTCCAGGAAAAATCAGCGTATTCAGGAGCTTTACTTGTTTGAATATCTCTAAGACCATCTCCATGTTCAACATGCCCAATCTCATGAGCTAAAACAGCGGCCAATTCATTCTCATCATAAAGGACTTTAAGTAATCCTGTAGTAACAAATATATAACCGCCTGGGCATGCAAAAGCATTTATTTCATCTGTATCAATAATGCCAAACCTGTATTTAATTTGTGGTCTTTTGCTTGTTGACTTAGCTATAGATTGACCTACTAGATTAACATAATTATTAAGTTCAGGATCAGTATTAACTTTATTTCCAAATTTATTAAGAAGTTCATAAGAAACCATTCGACCAAAAGTAAGTTCTTGAAGCAAATTTGATTTATACATCTTGGTAATTTCATCAACAGGAGGATCATTTTCAGCAACAATAACTAAAGAAACATCGGGTAATGTCTTAGAAATTGCTTGCTGGAATAAGCCCGGAAATAAAAATAAAGAACCCACTAAAAAACTTAACAACAAATTTTTTACAAACATATATACCACCTTCCAATTCTTATTAACTAATTACCAGCCTGAGCTCTTTGATCTAAACTCTGTATAAATTGGTCTTTCTCTGTATCAGTAACTTTATCACTAATCTGCTCAACCTGTCTTAAAGCATTATATGTTTCATCAGAAGCCTGAGGTTGCTGATCAGCCGGATTTGATGCAGGTGGTTCTTGCTTTGGTTTTGGTCTTGGAATACTTGGTATTCCAGGGTGTGGTATTCCCCATGCTATCAAATCTCCGCTTTCTAATCTAAAAGTATTTTCAGGTATAACATCTAACATGCTATCCATATAGCTTGTATTTAAGAATCCTTTTTCAACTTCTTTATATTGATCCACAAGGCCATTTCTTTGTGTTCTTAACCCTTCTAACTCACTACGCCAGTCTTCAAGGGGAGTAGTTTTCTCATATTCTTCTATTATTTTAGCTTTTTGTTCTACAATTTGATCCAATTTATTCTCAAGGCTCCCATTGCAATAATCTTTTATAAAAGCTTCTCTTTTTTCAGCTTTTTTCTTTTTATTCCCTTTATTATCAACAGGCATAACATTGATCTTATTTAAAGTTTCTGAAATATAGTTACTATCATTAAGAATTGCATTAAAATCCTTTTCCAAATCTTCTGGTAAAGTATTTAAAGACTTAAATTGATTATCAACTTTGTCTTCAATTTGCTCATTCAACTGATCTATTTGCTTACGTATTTTTATACAATCTCGCTCTATGCAAACGCTTGAAACTCTAACAATATAATCTCCAGCCCCAGCAACACCAGCAGTGCCAGAACCAGTAATAGCATTATCACCACCCCTATCAAAAGCGGGGGTAGAAGCACTAGAAATAATTGTTATTAGTATAAAAGCAACTAAAACTAACTTCATTTTCCTATTCATTAGAATCACCTCTTATTCCAATTACCTTATAAATCTTAACTGCTATATCTTTACCTTTAACTTT
>JBFMGH010000072.1:0-6990 GCA_040752795.1 Cyanobacteriota bacterium | reverse complement strand
CCCCCCCCCTGTTGTGCAATTTTTCGCCCTCGGCAAAGATCTGTTTCCGAAACTTTGTGAATAATCCGGGTTAATATTGCTGTTGATTCTGATTACCGTAATTACCAACGCCTAAAAGAGCAAATATTGCGTTCATAACAAAAGTCATAACCTGTATAAAATCTTTATTTGGATCCGGATTTAATAGGCCAGATAACCAGTTAACAATGTCTGTAAATGGATCATAAGGCTTAATTTCATTGCCATTTGCATCAAGCTGTACATCACCTATAGCACCCAGTGCCGTTTCGTAGTCCTGTACCACGCCGTCTATAGCACCTTCGCCCTGTGCACCAGCACCTTTGGCGCCATTTCTTGCTACATTATCAGCATCAAAAGTTTGTCCAAGTAGACCACCAGGTAATACATTGTCTGTTGCTACGCCTAAAGCACCTGTCTTAACTTCTGAATTTATATAATTGCCATGAGCACTTGGATGACAGGTCTGTGTTATTGTATAGCCCTCAGCAGTTTGAACTATTAACTTATTACCTTGTTTTGTAGCTGTACCACCATCAGCAAGAACAACTGTTTCACCATCTTTTAGTTCCTGACCATTAACTTTCGCGACACCATCTTTAGAATATGTAACTGTACTATAACTATTACCACCTAATGAAGAAACGTTAATTGCTGTTTCACCTACTATTGTTGCACCATTGGAGCCCCAGGCATCAAATCTGCCGTTAAAACTAAGATTGCTGTCACTTAATAAGTCATAAACTTTGCCTGCCTGGCCTTGAACATCATATCTGCCGCCGTCACCGCCTTTAAAGTGAGGATCACCGGTAATGGTTCCTACTTCATTTGCTGCTACAATATTATTTAAGTTGGTATAACTAGCATTATTCTGGCAATTTATAGCCATATCTAAACCAAGTAATAATGCCATAAAATCTAACTGTTGTGGTTGAGGTTGTGGTTGAGGCAACTGGTAGGGCAATTGATACTGATCTTGTTGATTGAAAATATTACCTGTGCTAGCATATGCAAATGCTTCGCCATTTCCTGCATAAGCATAAGCCTGTGAATAATAATTGTTTACCTGAAAACTCATCTTAATACCTCCGATATCTCTTAATGTGGGTAATTTTTTGCTGTGTGGCTATTAATGCATTTGTAGAGTATATACTTTTTATATCTTCTTTATATATAAAAACTTTTTTTCAGGTATAATTGCTTATTTTTATATATTGATTAAGAAATGTTAAAATATAAATAATTTGTAATTTGTTAGCCTGGTTAATGAATTTGTTACATTTACGTAAGCAGGGTTAGATTTTAAAAAAAACAACTTACTTACTACGTAAATTTACGTAGTAAGACATAGGCAATTTGTCACATCAATTCTGAGTATAAAAACTCACGTAATTCTTAAAAATTAAAATTATAGTAAATATATAGTAACCAATGGCACAGAGTACTTTTTTTAGTAGGAATATTGTTCCTACTTTAATTTTTTGTTCTTATTTTTAAAACATTTCATAAATCTCAGTTGAATATGAAAGCCTATTTTTATATTTCAGGTTTTTTCGAATTTTTAATTTTTGTTGCATTTCTTTCTTTATACTGGGATTCAGACTTATTGACTCATTTTTATATTTTTCAAATTTATTAAACTCGTTTTGTTTTCTATAGTTAAGAGAAACAATTGCATTGCAATAGCTTGCCATTTCAACATTTTCAGTGTTATCAGTATTATAGAAAGCAAAGTTTAGAGAATTTTCAGATAAATTCATCAAATAATACGTTTGTGCAAGACCATACTGTGCTTCTGGATACTCTGAATGAACTTTTAAGGCTAAATTAAAATATTTTTCAGATTCTTCTGGCAGACCAAGTTCAATAAATGCTGAAGCATAACTCATAAAAACTTCTTTTTGATCTCTAAATTTTTTCTCTATATCTTTAATATAATCCATTAGCTTTGTTTCAACTGAACTTGAATTTTCTATAATTGCCATCAAGCAATAAATATTGTGATTAAGCTCGTCAAGCTCCTGGGCTTTAATGCAATGGTAAAGAGCTTTATCATATTCTTCTTTGATAATGTTAAAAATAGCATATTCAAGATAAACAGATGAATCTTTAGGGCGGGCTGTTTTTAAAGATCTTTCAAAATATTTTTCCGCTTCTTCATACTTTTCTAATTCTCTATAAATTACACCCAGATTAACTATTGCTAATGCATCATCTTTATCTTTTTCTATTGCTATCTCACCCATTTCTATTGCACTGTAAAAATCATCAAGCATAAAATGTAATTTAGATCTAAGCATGTAAATTCTTGAATTATCATTATGATCATTAATCAATGAATCCAAATACTCTCCAGCCAGGCCATACCTTTTTTCTTTCATATAACAAGATGCAACATTTATCTTGGGCCAGTTATGATTGGGATCAATCTCAGATGATTTTATAAAACTAGACTTTGCTGAAATATATTTACCCTGCTCATAGTTTAATAATCCTAATTGATTATAAGTCCAGGAATCATCCGGTTTTAATTCAAGAGATTTTTCAAGAATTTTTTCTGCTTCATTATAATGTCCAAGCTTTCTGTAAACAGCTCCCAGATTATCTAAAGCATAAGTATAATTATTATCAATAGCTAGAGCTTTCTTTGAATATTCAATCGCTTCTTTATATCTTCCTGTTTCAGTATATACCAGAGCCAGTTCATTGTAGGTCCAGGCTTGCATTGTCATTGATAAAGATTTTTTTAATGTCTCTTCAGCTTTATCATATTCTTTTAATTTTCTATATATAACGCCTAAATTGTCAAAAGCAAAAGAATATTCAGTGTTTTTTGAAATCACATATTCAAAATGTTCTTTTGCTTTATGATAATCTCCTGATTCAAGATAAATCAAACCCATGTCATTATATACATCAAGGTTTTCACCATCTATACTTAAAGCATCTCTCAAATATTCAAGTGCCTTAGAAAAATCTTTTTTCTTTCTATAAATATTAGCAAGATAGATGTAAGCATTGATATTACCAGGTTCAATTTCTATAAGTTTATTTAACCATACGAGAGCCTCGTCAAGCCTGTTTTGAAATATTGCCAGGCGACTTAATGCTTCATAAGCTTTAACATAGCCATCATCAATATTTATCAAATCTTCTAAGGTCTGGCTTGCAAGATCATACTCGCCTAAAATCTCATATAATTGCTCCAGAAGGTAATATATTGATGAACTACCTGAATTAAAATCTATGCCAAGTTGACATATTTCAACTGCTTTATCAATTCTATCTACTGCAAAAAGTAAGTTAGCCAGTTCAATATACGACTTAACATGATGCTCATCAAACTCTATTGCCTTTTGATAATTATTAATTGCTTTCTCTAAATCATTAATATCACTATACGCTTTTGCCAAGTTATAGTATAAATCAGCATTAGTAGGATCGTCTTTAATTTTTCTTTTATAGAATTCTACTTTTTCTTTAGACCTCATAGACAATAGCTTACCAGAACAATGACTTTAAATAAATATTTTTCCTTCCCTTCTTTTTTATTGGTAATCTAAATTATGGTAATCATTACTTTTCTCTTACAGATTACTTCTGAATTATCAATTGCTTTCCTAATTCAGAAAATATTATCCCCTACAACAAACCATTTATACTGATCCTTGAAAGTAATCTATAGATTCCAGATTATAGAGGTCAGGTGTTTTTGCCTGCGTAGCAGGCAAAAACACCCTAGAGTAATTTAAAGCCATATATAGTTTTCTTTCGTGTATTGGTATAATTTATTTCCTGCTCAAAAACTATCACCGATTCACATAAACCCTGAATAATAAAATTTTAATTTTTACAAAAACTGTTCAATTCAACAACACTTCAACAAGTTATGACATTTCTTGAAAATTATAGATTGTTTTTCCCATTACAATGAGTGATAAAATACCCGGCAGCATATTTAATCAATACATTATTTATTTTTGTTGATTGATAAAGTTAACACTGAATTCTTTAAACGTTCTAGCATAATAAAATATAAAAAAATGTAATTTTATATAGATAAATTGTTTTCTTTGATAAAATTATTTAGGAACGATTTTTAAATAGAGGTGTAAAAAAATTTCTACAACAGACCCTAAAGAAAATCTTAAAAAAATTCTCAGTCAGGCCAAAGATTTACCCACTTTGCCTACAACTGCAACTAATGCATTACAGTTGATGAACAACCCAAGAACTTCCATGAAAGACCTTGGTAATGTTATTGGTTCTGACCAAGCTATAACTTCTAAACTTCTAAGAATGGTCAATTCTGCTTATTATGGGTTCCCTAGAAGAATCTCTACAATTTCACAAGCATTAGTTGTCATTGGAGTCGAAGGCCTTAGAAGTTTAATAATGGGTCTAAGCGTACAAAAAATGTTTAAATCTGAAACTGGCCAGCAACTATGGGCTCATTCTATTACAACTGCTGCTGCTGCAAGAATTATCACCCAAAAATTCGGCAACGTTCACCCGGAAGAATCTTTTGTAGTTGGATTAATTCACGATATTGGCCGGCTTATTTTATATCAATATTTTCCTGAAGAATTTATTTATTTTAAATTAATTGATAAGGATGACATTAAAACACTTCCGGAAGAACGTGAATATTTTGGAATGGACCACGGGGAAATCGGTTCAAAGATCGCTACAACGTGGAATCTTCCACAAAAAATCGTCGAATCTATTCGCTACCATCACAAACCCAACATGGTCCCTCAAAATCAGGTTGTTCTGATAGTATGCATTGCCGAATCTATCGCAAGATACATTAAAGACACTGATAATACTTCTGCAACTGGGGCCCCAGCACCTGTTTTATCTGAATATACAAACCCTACTTATTTAGAAAAATTAAGAATCAAAGATATACCTGAACAAATGATTCAGGATATCATTGACAAAACAAATGATTTACTTGAAGTATTTGGCGCAAAATAACCTATATGCAAGAAGATCTCAATAATTTTGAATTTGAAAACAATTCAGAAAATGAAAATTATTCACAGGGAAACATCGATCCTAGAATGAACCCTGAAGATTACACTACCCTTTGTGAAGAATTACGAGCTGCATACCAGGCTTTACTTAATAACGTTTTGATATCTAATAAGCTTCTTGCACAAGAAACTGAAGAAGATGATATTCTATCCCTGCTTCTTAGTATTACAAGGCTAATTATTGACTTCGAATCTGGTGCAGTTTTCAGACTGGAAGGTGGCTCCTACCGCCAGGTATCTTCTATGGACATTAATAAAACATTTGAAGAGGTAAGAAACAATTATTTAAGTGAAGGCATTTATGAATGGGCCGCCAACCAAAAAAGAACTTTAGTTATGCCAGAAGGCGAAAATAATACCCATATACTTGTTCCAATGATTACAGAAAAAGCCAATATAGGCATTTTGGATTTAATGGTTCCATTTAGTGCTGACTTAATAAGAACTCAAGATATAGATTTGCTATGGGTTGTTGTTAGCAATGCCTCTTCAAGATGTGAGCAAATTCAACTTAACAGATGGTCTGGCCTGGTAGATATATTGTTATTAACCCTAGAGAAAGTAAACTCTTCTCAACAGCTTGACATGCTGTTTGATAGTATTATCAAAGGACTCGACCGACTTCTAAACTGCTCTAAATACCTTCTGTTAATTCGAAATAATAATGAGCTTACTATTAAAGCAAGATATGACAACGGTACAAGTTATTGCATTCCTCACGCCTATAAAAATAATTCAAAATGCGAACTAATAGAAAAAACTCTAAATTCAAAAAATACCCTTAGAATTCCTTCTTTCAATGAATCTAACGAATGCAAATATTGTCCATTCCTGTCTAAACGGCCTGATAGTGATTCTTACCTGATGATAGTACCATTAATCATCAATACAAATGTATACGGGGCTATAGCTATCATAGATGACAGCTATAACAGTAAACTATTTACTGATGATTCTCAACATATTGTTGAAATTTTTGCTAATCAGGTCACAATAGCTATTTATCAGGCACAGTTAAGAGATGAAGTTCAAAGAAAAAATGCAACAATAAATAAAGAAATTAAAATGGCTGGAATGGTTCAGCAAAGTCTGCTTCCTGAAACAAAACAACAATTTGATCTTGATAAAGGGGCTACAATAAGGCTACATATTAATAACAATAACTATTCTGTGACTGGTTTCTATTCACCCTGTTCTACCCTGGGTGGTGATTTCTATGATATTGTTGAAGAGAATAATTATATTAACCTTACTATAGCAGATGTTTCAGGCCATGGATTGTCTTCATCTCTTATTACTGCTTTGTATAAAATGGCTCTTCATAAGTTTGTCAATTCTAACACATCAGTTAGACCTAATGAAATATGCACTTATCTTAATAACGATTTATGTAAGTTTATTAAAACAGGTGACTATATCACAGCTTTTCTTGCTTTCTTTGACAAAGAAACTAAAAAACTAACCTTTAGCAGTGCTGGCCATCCATATCCAATTTATTACAAAGCCTCAGACAATAGTTATAACTTTTTAGAAGCCAATGGCCTACCTTTTGCAATGCTAGATAACCAGGAATATCCTGTTAAATCGATAGATTTATATCCTGGCGATAAGGTATTAATGTATACAGACGGTATTACTGAAGCAATAGATGACCAGATGAAAATGTTTAAAAAAGAAGGACTGGTTGAGTCAGTAAAAAAACATCCCAATCTTAATTCTGTTGAATTAATTAAAAAAATATTTGAAGATGTTACTGAATATACTCAATCTGATTTATTTCCTGATGATATAACTATGTTACTTATAGAAATCAAATGATCATATAGCTTCAACAAGGATAGCAGACCCCTGACCACCACCAACACAAGCTGAAGCAATGCCATATTTAGCTTTTCTTCTTGTTAACTCATATAATAAAGTTATTATAAGTCTG
>JBFMGH010000071.1:0-5096 GCA_040752795.1 Cyanobacteriota bacterium | reverse complement strand
ATAATTGTGTTAAGGCATTTTTATTTAATAAAAAATATATTTAAATTGTGAAGAAATCCGATAAAATTCCTTTCAGGTTAATTTTAGTTATCGTATAATTCCAAAAGCAATTACTGTATGTAAGAAAAATTATGTCATTAAGTTATTTTTATAAATTAGTAATTAAATATAAAAAGTATATTTTTGTATGTACGCTATTAACAATAATAGTTGCAGAAATTTTTACTGTTTTTCAACAGCCTGAATATAAGGCTATAACAACCTGGTTGGTAGAGAAAATTGAATTTGAAACTGCAGTAGCTCCTCAATCCCGTCAGGATCGAAACCTGAATAATTCTGAACCTCCAAAAATTTATACTGCCAGATATTCTATGCCCAGCACTTACCTTGAAGCAGAGATTCTTAATTCTGAAAAGGTTGCTACCAAGCTTCATGAACTGTCTAAAATACCTTATGGCTATTATAAATTTAGAGAAAATTTCATTGTTATCGGAGATAATAAGCCATACTTAACAATAAGGTTTTTTTCAAATTCCTTAAAAGAAATTGAAACTGTACTGGAGGAATCCAAAGGCCTTTTTTTTAAAAGTTTACAATCACCAAAAGTTAATTATCATGAAGAAAACATTTCAGCCCTTGAAGATCTTGTTCAAGAAACAAAAGAAGAATATTTTAGTGTAAAATCAAGGCTCAAGAATGCTGAAAAAGAGCATAATACTGTTAATCCAATTTTAACTGGTACTCTACATCAGCAAAACATTAAATATTATGAAAACATAATGCTTGATATTGATGAGCAATTAAGTGCATTAGAAGCTTCTTATAATAATGATTTAAAACAACTAAAAGTTTCAAGTTTGCAAGAAGCAATTGAAAGGTCTGAAATTGGTTCTAATCCGTCTATTCTTGAAACAATTGCCGTATTAAATAAAGAAAATGTTAATTTAATAAATTTGAAGTCTAAGTATACTGATGATCATCACGAGGTTAAATTTACAAAAGAAAGAATAAATGAGTTAAATGAAGCTCTTAGAACTTATTATTCTACTTTATTAGGCCGTGAAATATCTGACAATAACCTTAAAAAACTTATTCCTTTTACACCTTTACAGCAGAGCATCACAGCAAATTTGCTTAAAATGCAACTGGAAATTAACTCATTAAAAGGTAAAAAAGCTATTTACGACAAACTTCTTGAAAGTGAAGCTGCTCAGTTAAATAGAGCTGCAGATTTTAAATATGAACTGTTGTTATTAAAAGGGTTGTCAGATTTTACTGAATCTAAACTGCATTTGTTACTTAATTTTCTATTATCTGAAAATATTAATTTAGGTTTATCTCAAAATGATTACTTGTATCATGAGCTTAAAGAGCCTTTTGTTATGCAGATAAAGCCAAATTATTTAGCAAACTTTTTCTATGCTTTAGTGTTTGGTTTGTTAGTAAGTATTTATACAGTTATGATAATAGAAAAAATTAATCCTAAAATAAATGATATTGAATATGTTAATAACCTGGGTATTAATTATCTTGCAACAATCTCAAACTCAAAAGATTTAATATATTCAAAGTATCAAAAAGATATTAACATTAAAGAATATCAAAGTGCCAAACTTGCTTTGAGCCATATAAAAACAGTTCAACAGGTTAAATCTTTTAGTATAACACCTACCACAAAAGATAATAGCCATTCAATAATACTTACAAATCTTGCATATTCTTTTGCTAATAGCGGCTTCAAAACTATTATTATTGATTTAGATATTAATAATCCACAGATTAATAATTTATTTAGTATTAAAGATAAATCTGCTAATTTAGTTAGTTATTTTGAAGATAATCAAATACTCTTAAATGACATAATTCTTAAGTCTCAAGATACTGCTAATCTTGATATTGTAATTACTGAAAAACCTAAAAAACTTTCTAAGGAATTTATATTTGGGTCTAAAAAGTTAATACACTTTATCGATTTTATATACGATAATTATGATTATATTTTCATTAATCTTTCAAACATTGAAGATATAAAACTATTTAATCATATAGACTTTAATTTATTGCTTATCAAGGTAAATGAAACTGAAAAAACTCAATTAAGTGAGATTCTTAAACTAGCAAATCTGCACAATATTAAAATAGACCACTATATAATTGATGATTCGGTTGATATTAAGTTATAATAAACGTAAACGGCTTTTGTATACACTAAGAGCTTTATTTATTGCTAGTATCATAGATTGCTCATTGGCTAAAAATTTGCCTGCAATATCATAGGCTGTGCCATGGCTGGGAGAAGTTCTTATTATAGGTAGCCCTGTAGTTATATTTACCATATCATTTTGATATAAAAGTTTAAGAGGTATTAAACCCTGATCATGGTATAATGCTACAACGCAATCATAATTTGATGCCTTTTTCCAAAAGCTATCTGGCGGAAATGGCCCCTGTATATTTATAGATTTCTCTTTTAGAAACTCTATTGCAGGTATAATAACATCTTTTTCTTCATTTCCAATTGAGCCATTCTCACCTGCATGGGGGTTTAAAGCACAAATAGCAATTTTAGGTTCTTTTAGATTAAAATCTTTCATAAGGTTATCTTTTAAAGATAAGATATTATCAATTATTAAATCTTTTGTAATCAAATTAGATAAATCTTTTATAGGTATATGTCGGGTTAATAGCAATAGTTTAATTTCATTTGCAACGAATAGCATTTGAGCTTTCTTTTTAGGATAGGCTGATTGAAAAACTTCAGTGTGGCCATTAAAATTATATCCTGCAATTTTAAGTGCTTCTTTTGATATGGGAGCAGTGACTATAGCGTCAATATGGTTTTTGTCAAACATATTTATAGCATGTTCCAGTGATTTATAAGCAATTTCTCCACTAATTTTAGTTGTTTGACCATAATTAATTTCAATATTACGACAGCATATTTTAGGTTCAATAACCTGAGGTAAAGAATTAATATCTATATTTAAATTGTTGGCAGTTGCTTTAATTATTTCAAATGGGCTTATAATATATAATGTAGTGTTTTTGGGTAATTCTATACCTTGTATAGCCTTTAAAGTTACCTCAGGGCCTATACCGTTAATATCACCAATTGTTATAGCTATTTTGGGCAATTTATTCTACCGTTTTACTCTTATCTTTTTCTTCCAGATTTTCTATATAGTTCATGATGTTAACAAGAGTTTTAGGAGTGCCTAAATTACCAGATTTAGTAATAATAAACTGTGCTTTTTGATCCATACACAAAGGAATAGCATAATCCACCTCATCAATTAGTTGGAGATGTATGCTGTCAATGTTTTTGCAGCAATACTGGGCTGTTTCACCGCCTATTAAAATCAGTTTAAGGTGTGCAGTATTAATCATTTCTCTTGTAAAATCAGCTAACCTCCTAAGAATTATAGTTGAAAGTGATTCAGTTTTAACGTTTCTTATTTCTGCTAATTTTAAAGTCTCCTGATAAGAATTATCTGTAGGAGCTGAATATATTAAAATATTTTTTCCATTGATAATATGGTTTTTAGTTTGATCTATAATGTTTGATTCAATTCCATCTAATAATTGTTCAGGTTCAAGATTAATAAGTTCCAGGTTAAATTTTTCTGCATGATCACTTAAAAGTTTTACCTGAGAACGTGTAATAGCTGTAGTGCTTCCAACAACAGTTAAAATAGGACATTCTGTAACTGTCTTGACAATATGTTGATATTTACCATCAGGCATCCAGGCCTGTGTTAGTGCTTTAGCTAGGCCAGCAGAACCACATGGCAATATTTTATAGTTGCCAGAACATTTTTCCATTGCTAACACTATTTGTTCAAGATCAATATTGCTGACAGCATCTATAACAATAAGTCTTTTTTCTTTCTTAATTAATTCTTGCAACTCGATTAATATTGGTCCGGCTCCACGCATTACAGTCATTAGTGGTATGTGCCCAATTATATTAGTGTTTTCGCACTGGTTGGCAAGAATAGTAGGAATATGTGACTGGAAGATAGGTGAATCAGGATCTCTGGCTACCTCGGTTCTTTCTAGAGGAACTCCTCTTAACAAATGATAGCCTCCAACGGTTGTTCTTCCTTCATCTGGAAATGCCGGGACAATAATGGCAGCACTCCAATCCTGGCTTTCTAATAAACATAATGCTTCTGATGCTACATTACCCCTTAATGTGGAGTCAATTTTCTTATAAATAAAATCCACTCCCAGTTTATTTCTAAGGGCATTAGCCGCTTTATCAACCTGAATCACAGCTTCTTCAGGTTTTAATGATCTTGATTCTGTATTAATAGCCCAGGCAACAGTATTATGACAACCTTCGGGTATATGGTCACTATCCAGTAATATTTGAGTATTACAGCCTCTTAATAAAAACTGGAGTGCTGTATCATTTGCTCCTGTTAAATCGTCAGCTATTATTCCTATTGTACCAAATTTTAAAGCCATTATTAAAAATCTCTTTTAGTCTGCAGCCGATTTTTTCCCTAATAACTTCAGGCGGTCAGCCAATATATAATTATTGACTCGTTTATTTCCTTCCTGGTCTGTCCAGTGATTAAATTCAAGTTTACCTTCTACACCCACCAAACTACCTTTTCTAACATATTCCCCAGCTATTTCAGCATTACGGCCCCATAATTCAATTCTGAACCAATCAGTTTTATCTTCATCTTTAACCCGTCTATTTACAGCTATAGACATTGTAGTTTTTACACTTCCAGATTCAAAATATTTCATTTCAGGGTCCTGACCGACGTGTCCAACAATTACTACTGAGTTAATCATAATATAACATCCTATATTTAAAATTCCACTTCAATACTTCGTAAATAATCTGAGCATTCTTCAGGGATTGTAACATTTATAAACATTCCTGTACCTATCTCGAATCCTGCTGCAATAGTTAATTTAGGAATTATTTCAACGTGCCAGTGGTAGAATTGGTCTACATTTTGTTGAGTAGGTGCAGTATGAATAAAATAATTATACGGCGGATTATTTAATCCTGCATCAAGTTTATAAAAAATGATCTTCCATATTTCTGCTAAAGCTTCTAGCTTTTTTGTATCTAG
>JBFMGH010000070.1:0-7398 GCA_040752795.1 Cyanobacteriota bacterium | reverse complement strand
AGCTAAGGTAGCAGAGAAATAGTGTCGGGGTTTAAAGGCCTGCTACGCAGGCCTTTAAACCCTCCCCTCTTTAACCACTATTCCCTGATATTTTATAAAACATTAGTTATGCAGAAGTCTCACTTAGAGCATTAATTTTTTAAAGCCATACAAACTCATTTTTACCCCGGTTTAAACCCTTAATTTTCTTGTGCAATTTAAATTAACCAAAATAGGTCACAATAGATAACTAATTTTAGGCAGAAATATAACCAGCAAAATTTTTTTTAAAAAGTTAGTAAACAAAGTTGAGAGAAAGGGGAATAAATTATGACACATTTACCACCTCCACCCCCACCAGGGGCACCGGGCTCACACCCACCTCCACCAGGGGCACCAGGCGGTCACAGGCCACCTCCACCAGGACAGGGAGGCCCCAGGCAACTAGGTGATCCTAATCCAACAGGTGAATCTTACTCTTCAAAATTTGGCAGCTCTTCTTCCAGCTCCGACAGCACTTCAAGTACAGAGAGTAGTTCTAGTAGTTCTAGCAGCTCTAACAGTTATAATCCTTTTAGTTATGATTCAGGCAAAACAAATGAACAACTTATGAAAGATTTCTGGTTACTTGTAGGTTTAAACCCAAACGGGCCAGGAGAGAATGGTTATAATCCATTAGAATATCTGTCATAACAGAATTAATATATAAAGCCAGCATTAAAAAAGCTCTTAACAGGGCTTTTTTAGTTTTAGTAAAATTTTTTATATTGAACTTTGAAAGTAATCTATAGATTCCAGATTATAGAGGCAGGGTGTTTTTTTGCTTGCTCGCTATATGCTGATTTGTAAATAATCCGAGTTAAAATATTATAACTCTCTTAATTAATAGATTCTAGAAATAAAAGTGTCGAATACTTTCTATTACTATACACTTAACTAATTCTAATAATCTTTAGAATTGATTAATTAAATTAGAAGGTAACAACAATATTAAAGATAAAGTATATAAGTATTGAATAACCATCTTAACATTCGTTAATAAACTATCAACTTTTTAAAAATGATTGTTTTTATGCAAATACGAGATTTAAGTTATTCACTGGCAGAAGGGTTTGAAGAAGCATGACAAAGAAATCAGGATTAGACGCACACATAGTAAAGAAATACGCATCTCTCTCCACAATGAGTCAATCTACAACATCAGTTAATGAGCCAGACAAGCTCTGGGGAACCTTAGGTGTAATGGCAATGATGAACGTAGCTTCACAATCAATTAAAAAAGCTACCGTTGCCGCCTAAACCTAGATTAATATATACAGCGCTTACATTTAACCAGCCAATTAATTGGCTGGTTAAATGTATTTTGAGATCAATAAAAAGTCTTCGTTTTATAATCTATAATTAAAGTCTATAATAATAAACATATTAAATAATCAGACTTAACTGAAGCATACTACCATTATTATTTTATAATCCCTGTTTAATTTGTTCGTTGACTATACAAGCTCTGAAATTTAAAATATTTAAACCCATAGGAATTATTTATCAATGAAACACAAATCAAAACTAGATAAATTCATCGCAACAAATTATGCTAATGTAACTACTGTTAACACTGATTCAGAAGAAAAGGAAAAACAACAATTAAATAATGAGAAAAAACCTGAAGAAAAAGATGAATCTGATAAATTATGGAATGCTTTAGGAACAATGGCTCAGATTAATCTAACAGTTCAAAATATTAATCCTGATTCTCAAAATAATAAAGAATAAATTTTTAGTAGAACTGTAATCTTTTTATATTGCGGAGTTACTGATGGATAAAATAGATTTAAACCAGCAATCTTATATCGATCTCAAAAATAATATAATTAACCGTCTAAATCGAATAGAAGGCCAAATTAGAGGCATTAAAAAAATGGTAGAACAGGATAAAGAATGCACTAAAATTCTAGAACAAATGTCTTCTGTTCGTGCTTCTATTGATTCAGTAGGTCTTTTATTTGTTGGTTGCTCACTACATAATCAGATTGAAGAAAAAATTAAATCCGGACTTTCTAAAGAAGTTGTTATTACTGAAACAATGAAACCGTTCTTAAAAAGATTCTTTGAATAATATATAATACTGAACAAAATAAAAAAGTCAGTCGCTTAGCAACTAACTATAGTCAGTATGAATATTAGAAGTATTTGTTACTATATTCATTATATTATTTCTCTTTTTATAAAACATCGCCATGTAAGCGTATTAAAATACGAAATTATTAAGAAAAAGTCACAAAACATACAATAAAACAACTAGGTAATTGGTGGTATGGTTATTTGTTGACTAGCCAAGATCTATCAATTTTATTGGATAAACAAAATTTCATCAAAGGTAATTTAGGAAAATATGAAAAAAAATAAAAAATTTGTTTTAATTTCTGATTTTGACGGCACTATTTCTAAAGTAGATTTTTTTATGTATGTTGTTAATAACCTCCTGAAGCCTTCTGATTTAAGGCCATGGCAAGATTTTCTTGACAAAAAGATTACTCATATTGATGCTTTAATAGGTATATTCGGTAATATCAAAACTTCTAGAAGCTATTTTGATAAATTTATTCTGGATTTACCTTTAGAAGAAGCTTTTATTGAAACAGTTGGCTTTTGCAAATCTAATGATATAGATATTTATATATTAAGTGCTGGTGCAGATTATTATATCAAATTAATTCTACAAAACCTTAATATTGAAAATGATGTTAAATTAATTACTAACAAAAGTTATTTTATTGAAAACGATGGTCTAATTGTCATCAGGCCTGATCAAAATGATCCTTACTATTCTTATGAATATGGTGTAGACAAGGTTGCCGTTGTCGAAGAGCTTAAATTAAAATATGATTATTGTGTTTTTGCAGGTGATGGACATTTTGATTTTCCATCAGCCAGGCTTTCTGATACGATCTTTGCAAGAAAAAAACTACTAAAATTATGCCTGCAACATAATATTGACTGTATCGAACTTATAAACTACAAACAAATTCTTGATCATTTAAAAGACCTTTAATTTATATCAAATATAAATTCCTGTATGTGGTTTTAGCCTGCCAATATCTGGCAAAAATAACCGATTACTAAAGACTTGTGCATAAGTGTATATATTCTCAAGAAAGCTAAGGTAGTAGAGAAATAGTGTCGGGGTTAAAAGGCCTGCTGCGTAGCAGGCCTTTTAAACCCTCCCCTCATTAACCACTGTTCTCTGATATTTTATAAAACATTAGTTATGCAGAGGCCTCTACTATTCTTTTCTAATCTCTGTTTAATTTGTTCATTGACTATAAAGCATTAAAACTCTTTCTGTGCTATACTTATCCTTGAAAGTAATCTATAGATTATAGAGGCAGGGTTTTTTTGCCTGCTGCGCAGGCAAAAACACCCTGTAATAATTTAAAGCCATATATCGTTTACTTCCGTGGATTGGTATATTCTATTATCAAGTTTAAACATAAAGAATCATTATGAAAACAAAATCCAGAATAATACGTAATTCTTTAATAACAATAACTTTAATCTCTTTTTTTATTTGTATAGCATATTATTTAAGCAATAATCATGTTATAACAAGCTTAATTTTTGGTAGCAATGAATATTCATTAAATGGCAAAAGTATAATTAATCAAAGATATAATAAAGCCATTGAAGGTTCTGTATTAGATAACATCTATTCTGTAAAGGCAACACTTATATCTTTTAAAGAACCTAAAATTCTACACAAAAAGTTAAATTTAACAGAAAACTTTATTAATTCTAATATAACAGACAATTTTAATGTTAATAGCAATAATTTTAATGAAAATAACTATTATTTAAATAGCAATAAATTAACTGACAAAACATTTAGCATTAGTAAAAATAGTTATCGTTCATTAATAATAGATTTAAACAAAAAATCAAATAATGAAATTGCTGAAAATAATTATGATCATATTTACACAATCCAGGCAACAAGAAAAAATAATAGATTTGAAGGACTTGTTGATAATTTCTCTAATGATAACAGCAATTCTAAAAGTATACTAATTTCATCAATATCTAACTGGGACAAATCTAAATCAAAGAAATTCTATAAAATAGGTAACCCTCTAAATTTCAAAGAGGATGCTGACAGATTATCAGTTATTAATAATGATAACAACCGAAACATTCTTTCTTTAAACAACAAAATACTCAAACAATCAAAAAATAAATCGAAACTCCACCTTGATATAGTGAGAGATTTTTCCAGTGATCCTTTAAATTCAATTATTCAAAATGTCTTAATACCAAGCGGTTTACCAGAAACTGCAGCCAACGTTGATGCAATAACAAAAGGTATGGGATTACCTTCTGGTGCTCTTGAAAATAGTTATTCCCTGGCAGGGTCACTTGGTATTACCGTTGAAGAATTATCTAACCCAAATACAAAACTTTCTTCAAACATAGTAATGTCTATAAATTCAAATAAAAACTATATAGGCAAAGAACTCGATTTAAATAACACTACACTTGCAGACTATTATAGACAGGCTTTAAGAAATGATTCTCTGGAACAAATTAAAACTGATAATTAATCTTCAAATTATAAAAAACTAACCGTTATTAAATAACATTTTTCATGTAAAATAAGGACGGTTAAGATAGTTGAAGGTTATAAAATGTCTACTTTGCTAAAACAAAAATATGAAACTGTTATAGGCTTGGAAATACACGCCCATTTAAAAACAAAATCAAAAATTTTCTGCAACTGTCCAACCGATTTTGGATGTCCGCCTAATGATAACGTATGCCCTGTTTGCATGGGGCTACCTGGTGTTTTACCTGTTTTAAATCAAAAAGTTGTTGATTTTGCAATATTAGCTGCACTGGCTTTAAAATGCACTGTCTCTAAAAAAATGAAATTTGATAGAAAACAGTATTTTTATCCTGATCTTCCTAAAAATTATCAGATTTCACAATATGATATGCCCGTAGCAACTAATGGACGAATCAATATATCAGGTAAAAATATCCGGATTAACAGAATTCACCTGGAAGAAGATGCCGGTAAACTTGTTCATGCTGGCTCAGATGGGCTGGCTGGCTCCACTTATAGCCTGGTAGATTACAATCGAACCGGTGTTCCACTTATTGAAATTGTCTCTGAAGCAGATTTAAGATCCGCTGAAGAAGCCAGAATATTTATGTCAGAATTACGAAATATTCTTAGATATTTAGGTATTTGTGATGGAAACCTTGAAGAAGGTTCCCTAAGATGCGATGCTAATATAAGTGTAAGACCCTATGGACAGGAAAAATTCGGCACTAAAGTCGAAGTTAAAAATATGAACAGTTTCAAAGCACTGCAAAAAGCTTTAGAACATGAAGAAAGCAGATTAATGGAATTAAGTGAACTCGGTGAAGAAATCGTTCAAGAAACAAGACTCTGGAATGATGAAACAGGAACTACTTCTTCAATGAGAACAAAAGAATATGCCCATGATTACAGATATTTCCCAGAACCTGATCTTCTTCCTTACTTAATTAATGAAGACTATGTTAATAAACTAAAAGAACAAATGCCAGAATTACCTGAGGCAAAGAGGACTCGTTATCAACAGAAACTCGGACTGAGCGAATATGACGCTAACGTAATTGTTGATTCTCAAGATATCAGCCTTTTCTTTGACAAAATAGTTAATATGGAAGTCAATGCCAAGGCTGCTGCTAACTGGTTAATGGGTGATATAACCTACTATCTCAAAGAAAATAAAATCAATCTTGAACAGACCAAACTAACTCCAGAATCTCTATTTGAAATGATTTCTATGATAGATAATAACAAAATTTCAAACAATATAGGTAAGAAAGTACTTATAGAACTTATTGAAAAAGGCGGCAGCCCCTCAAAAATTGTTGAAAAAATGGGGCTTAGCTTAATTACCGATGAAAATGAATTAGAACAATTAGTTAAACAAGTTCTAACAGATAACCCTCAACAGGTTGAAAAATATAAAGCTGGCAAAACTGGCTTAATAGGTTTTTTTGTTGGCCAGATAATGAAAACAACAAAAGGCAAAGCAGAACCCAAACTTGTTAACGATCTTTTGAAAAAAGAATTGGATAACTAAATATACGAAAGGAAAACAATATGAAAAAAACTATTAATGACCTGACTGATATTAAAGGTAAAAGAGTTTTTGTTAGAGTAGATTTTAATGTTCCTCTTGATGAAGACAGAAAAGTAACAGATGATACCAGAATTAAAGCCGTATTACCTACTATTGAATACCTAAAGCAATCAGGGGCAAAAATTATTCTTGCTTCACACCTTGGAAGGCCAAAAGGTCAAATAAAAGATGAATTAAGGTTAGACCCCGTAGCCAAAAGATTATCTGAAATTCTTAGAACCAATATTAAAAAATTAAATGATTGTATAGGTGATGAAGTAATTCAAGCCATAGAAGAAATGAATGACGGAGACATAATATTATTAGAAAATGTTAGATTTTATAAAGAAGAAACCGATAACGACCCTAATTTCTCTAAAAAGCTGGCTGGACTTGCTCAAGTATATATCAATGATGCATTTGGGTCTGCACATAGAGCTCATGCATCAACAGAAGGTGTAACTCATTATTTATCACCCTGTGTAGCAGGGTTTTTAATGGAGAAAGAATTACATAACCTCGGCAAAATTCTGGCACACCCTGAATCACCTTTTGTTGCAATTATTGGCGGAAGTAAAGTATCTTCAAAAATTGGAATTCTTGAAAACTTAATTGAAAAAGTAGATACTCTCGTTATTGGCGGTGGAATGATTTTCACGTTCTTAAAAGCTCAGGGATACAATATAGGTAAATCACTGCTTGAAGAAGACAAAATTGAGCTTGCTAAAACATTGATGGAAAAAGCCAAAGAAAAAAATGTAGGCATAATTTTAGCTAAAGATGTTATAGTTGCTCCTGAATGCAAAGCAGGTACAACACATAAACTTGTTTCCTCAAAAAATATTCCTGATGATATGATGGGACTGGATATAGGCCCAGACACAAGAGAGGAAATAAGACAAATAGTTATTAAAGCTAAAACAATTTTATGGAATGGCCCATTAGGAGTATTTGAAATAGATTCATTCGAAGGAGGCACCAGGTCAGTAGCCCAGAACCTTGCTGAAGTAACCAGAAATAATGGCGCCGCAACCATTCTAGGTGGCGGAGATACAGTTGCAGCTCTTGAGAAATTTGGCATCAGCAAAGATTCCTATACTCATGTCAGTACGGGCGGTGGTGCAAGTTTAGAATTCCTTGAAGGTAAAGAATTGCCAGGCATCGCTTGTCTTGACAATGCAAGTGCAGCTGTGAGCAACTAAAATAATTACTCAATCATTTAAAAGGCTCTGTTAACAGGGCCTTTTTG
>JBFMGH010000069.1:0-6427 GCA_040752795.1 Cyanobacteriota bacterium | reverse complement strand
ATAGTAAACGCATGAAATTATGAGACATAACTGGAAATCATGAGGGTGTTATGCCCGCCGAAGGCGGGCATAACACCCGAACCCTTTATTTTCTGAAGTCTATTTTATTTATGCGTTCATTATAAAACCAATCTGTTGCTTTAATTAATTTGAATTGATATTTTTTCATAAATTTATACTTAAAGATTGTATAGAGTATAATATGTTCGTAGTAAGAAATGGGGATTGCTATGAATATAAATAATTCAGAATTTCAAACAGATGTATTACTGTTACTTCCACCTCAATGGACTCCACTAAGTCCATACTATGCCTTACCTATCCTTGCAGGTGAAATTAAAAACGCTGGATTTAACTGTAAAATTAAAGATCTTAATATTGAATTTTTTCATAGAATACTAAAACCAGAATTTTTAAACTGGTGCAGAATTGGTGTTGAAGAAAGACTTGAAAAACAAAGAGAGAATTTTATTAATTCTATTGCTGATCTCGGGCCAGAAGCATTTTCTATGGAAAATAATCTTTATTCTGAAATTCAGGGAAAACTTGATCAATGTGAACTTTATTGGGATATCGTAGTTGAAAATATTGAAAAAGCCATAAAAATTATTCAAAATGAAAATGAGTTCTATAAACCCAAAAATATTCAGTGGGCATTTAATATAATTTGTCAGGGATTAGAAATTGCAAGCTTGCCATACTATCCTTCTAAAATGATGCTAAGAGACTTCAGAAACAGGAATCATAAATTAACAATTGATTCTGTTATTGAAGCTGTTAATAATGAAGATGAAAACCCTTTTATAGATTTTTATAAGGAAGCTTTACCATCAATAAAAGACTTTAATCCCCAATTAATAGGAATATCAATTAATGCTTTTTCTCAAGTAGTAGGTGGTTTAACCCTTGCAAAAATATTAAAAGAATCTTTGCCAGAGTCTCATATCTCTATAGGTGGTAACTTTTTTACAAGAATAATAGAGACATTGACTTTAAAACCAGAATTTTTTGAGTATTTTTGTCACTCATTAACTTACGAAGAAGGAGAAAGGCCTGTAATTGCACTAATTAATAGCTTAAAAACTGATAAAGATTTGTCAAAAGTGCCTAACATGCTTTATTATATTAATAATAAAGTTATTATTACAGAAAAATGTATCCCTAAAAAATTAGATGATATATCAGTTCCGGATTTTGCCAATCTTGATTTAAGTGTTTATTTATCACCAGAAATTGTTTTACCTATGCAGGCTTCTAGAGGTTGCTACTGGAAGCAATGTACATTCTGTGACCATGATTATGGTGTAAAATATAATGTTAAATCTACAAAAAAATTAATAACAGATATGTCTACACTTAAAGAAAAATATGGCATTAAAAACTTTGAATTTATAGATGAGGCAATTTCTCCTGCATATTTAAAAAAAATGAGCCAGGCTATTATTGACAATAACCTTGAAGTACGCTGGTTTATGTATGCCAGGACAGAAAAAGGCTTTGATAAAGATGTATTAGAACTTGCTTATAAAGCCGGATGTAGAATGATTATGTGGGGAGTTGAAAGTGGTTCTAAAAGAATAATGGAATTAATAAATAAAGGCGTGGATCTTGATAATAGATTTGAACCTCTAAAAAACGCTAATGCTTCTGGAATCTGGAACTTTTGTTTTACATTCTTTGGATTTCCCACAGAAACTTCTGAAGAAGCAATGATGACTATTAATATGATTATGGACAATAAAGAAATAATAAACTCTTATGGACAAAGTGTTTTTACACTTGGGAAACATACTAAAATAAAACAGGAACCTGAAAAATTTGGTATTGTTAATATAAGAGAAGATGAAGAAGACTTATCAACAAAACTCCATTATGAAATTACTAAAGGCATGACCGAAACACAGGTTAATAAAGCTTGTGAATTATGTACAGCAATATGCGAAAAGATATATTTTGCCCCCCTATGGTTTTCAATTGGCTTTAGAGAGTTTTTACATCTTTATCTTGATAAATATGGGCTTGATTATGTGAAAAAATACTCTTACATTGATGAAACAAGAGCAGAAAAATTTAAAAAACCTGAATAATATCAGTTACTATTACTTATAATACTTGTAGCTTTTAAACTAAATTTAATTTAATCGCAATAATGGCTGCTTGAGTTCTATTGTCTGCTTTTAATTTTGAAAAGATACTTTTTAGGTGATTAGCAACTGTTGATTCGCTTATATATAAAGTTTCTGAAATCTTTTGATTGTTGTAACCTTTAACAACTAAGCCTAAAACTTCAATTTCTTTTTTACTTAAGCTTGAAGGTTCAGATCCATCAGGAACTTCAATTTCAAGATTAGCAGCTTTACTTGAAGCTCTTTTTAAAACAGTGTTTATTCTGGCCAACAAAACGTTTATTCTAAACGGTTTGGTAATGTAATCATCAGCACCTTCTTGTAACACACTTACCTGATATTCTTCGTCTTTTAAAGAAGTAAGCATAATAACAGGAATATTACAGGTTTTAGGAGAAGCTTTAATGTTTACCAAAACTTCGCTTCCATACATTGATGGTAGTTTTTCATCAAGGAGAATTAAATCAAAACTATGTTCTTTAACACATTCAAGTGCTTTTTTTCCATCATCAATGTGAGTAACATTAAAATTTTTTTCAGATAAAATTTGTTTTAAAAGAGAACTAATGTTTTCGTCATCTTCAACTAATAATAATGAAATTTCTTTTTCCATAATTCAATTGCTCATTTCACTTTATTTATTAACAATCAATTTTATAAATAATATAGCATAGACTAACATAACTGCAAATTATTCTTAAACAAATAACTTTAGCTAAAATTATACCTTAAGAGGGTCTTATATATGTTGATTACCATAGTAGTAAATATGTAAATATATTTGTGAAAAAGAAAATACATTTGTAAATAAAGGTTACAGATAGTGAATTTTAGCGCAATATTTGTTTATCAGGAACATTATAAAAATATCAGGTAAATGTATAACTCTCTTTTAATTTAATTTGCCTATTTAACCCACGTATATGTATTTGCTAGTATAGGAAAAACAAATGAGTGCCCTTCCTCCATTACAACCGGGGCTTATCCCGACAGCATTCAAAAAACTAGGGGGGAAAATTACAAGTGAACCCGTAAAATATGCTATTGAGGCAATTGGTACAGCAGGTATTGCCCCTTTAGCCATTATAATGAGTCCTGGGCCAAACACAAGAAAAGCAAAAAACGAAAAGAAATATCAGGCTTTAAGGCAAATACCTTCTATCGTTCTTAAATATGGGATGGCAATTATTGTTGCAGTACTTGTTGGCAGACGTATTTCTAAAGCTGCCTGGAAGGGTTATTTACCTAAAGGTATGAATTCAAAGCTAACATTAAAAGCTGATAAATTTAAAGATGCCAAAGAATTGTTAACCAAAATTGGTATAACAAAACCTCCTGCTGGTCTGGAACAGAAAATTGACAGGTTGCAAAAACTATCCGGGGAACTGGGTACAACTGAAACTAAAATTAGAGGTGTCAGAGAAGCTATGGAAAGGCTTCTTGAACCATTTGACAAAATGCTTGCTCAAATTGTCAAAGAAAAAAGTATAACAAATCAAACAAAACAAATGAATAGATATTATTCTAAATTTCAGGCAAAAAATCAGAATATTCTTGATCTTCGTGAGAAATATAAGAACTTAAAAGCCGTTGCAAAAGGCATCAAAAGAGAAACAACAACAACCATAAGAGAAATTAGAGAATCAGGAATTCTTGATAAATCGCAATTAAACCTTTTTGATAAATACGTTAAAGAACATGCAAAAGATGCATTTGTATTATACAGGCAAATATTACAGGCGTTAGTGGGTATATGTACTCTTCCATTCTCAGCATATTTCTTAAATGTAGTATATCCTCCATTTGTAAAAGCAGTAGCCCCTGGCCTCGCTAAAGAGGTAGAGGAGGCCAACCGATGAATATTGGAGCAGTTGGAAAAGCAGCAGCAAGTAACTTGAATCGCTTTGAAAAAGCAATAAAATGGGGTGCAGAAACAAAGTTTGTTCAAACTCTGGTTACAAAACACAAAGCAGACAAAAACTTTTATCCTAACTTTGTTCTGGGGTTAATTATATTACAGAATCTTATTGGTACACTTACATATACTGTTGCAAGTTGGAACAATAAGGGCATGCCTAAAGAGCAAAGAAAATTTGCTGCAGCTATAGATTTAATGAATGGTATATTTAACTTTGGGGTTATTTTAACAATAGGTCAATTAATCAATAATAACAGTGATAAATGGGCCGAATCATTAGCTAAAGGATTTAAAAACCTTAATGATAAAGCTGGCTATGAAGCTGCTAAACTAGGGTTTAGATCCTTCCTGACCATTGTTGTTGCAGGTGTATTCGTTCAAAGAGTTATTGTTCCTTTCCTGGCTACACCATGTGCTAAGTGGTTTAAGGAAAAATATTTAAATAAAGATAAAAACATTACAATTAATCCTGAACGTCAAACTTCTTTTGCTCAAAAATTAAATGATAAAAAAGTAAGAACAGTCGATCCTAATGATCCATTCAAATGTTTTAATTCTTTTCAAAACTCTTTAAATAAAATGGCTTAAGAACATTGAATTAAATTAAAAAATCTTTATAAGAGTAAAGAATAATAACATTGTATTTACCTTTTCAGTTTTATTGAGTATCATTTTTTTGTATTTAATAAATTTGTAAGATATTTAATTTATGGCAAATACGCTATTAAGTTTTTTTAAAGCCCCACCTGATGCAATAGAAAAAGTTTCTGAAGATAAAATACCTTCTGTTTACAAGCATTGGCGCATAAGAATGTTTTATTCAATGTTTATTGCTTACGCTGTTTTTTATATGTGTCGCAAAAATATCTCTGTGGCTTTGCCAGGAATGAATGAAGATTTGGGCTATTCTTTTACTGAATTAGGTATATTAGGATCTACTTTATATATAACTTATGCTATAGGCAAATTTGTTAATGGTGTCATTGCTGATAGATCTAATATCAGAACATTTTTATCTATCGGCTTACTTGTTAGTGCAGTCATAAATATAATTTTTGGGTTTGCATCAGCTTTCTGGCTTTTAGCTTTTTTATGGGGTTTAAATGGCTGGATACAATCAATGGGATTTCCCCCAGTTGCAAAAGGCCTTACTCACTGGTTTGGTCAAAAAGAAAGGGCTACTAAATGGTCAATATGGTCAACCTCTCACGGAGTAGGAACAACAATTGCTGTATGGTTATCAGGTGTTATTGTTGCTTACTTGAGCTGGCAATATGTTTTTATTATTCCCGGAGTTGTAGCAATTTTAGGAGCTATATTTATATATAATCGAACAAGAGATACTCCTAAATCACTTGGATTACCATCTATTGAAGAGTTTAAAAATGAACCAATAATTGCAGCAAAGGCTGATAAAGAAATTGAAAAAGAGTCCTTTGTTCAAACATTCATAAAACACATTCTACCTAATAAAGTTTTATGGGGCCTCTCGATAATTTATATATTTGTTTATATTATCAGATATGGCACCTTAGACTGGATGTTTGTTTTTTATATGCAGTTTAAAGGTTATGATGAGGTTAAAGCTGCTTTTATTCTAGGTATATTACCAATAGCAAGTATAGTTGGAACTATAGCCGCTGGTTATGCTTCAGACAAATTTTTTAATAGCAAAAGAATGCCACTTAATTTTATATCTTTAATAATACTTGGTATTGCTACATGGTTATTATTACTTATTCCTGGCAATAATCTGGTTATAGATTTATTATTAATTATAATTATTGGTGTGTTTAATTATATTCCACAAGTTTTAGTTGGTGGTGTTTGTGCTGTTGAATCAGGCTCTAAAAAAGTTGCATCAGCTGCTACGGGGTTTACGGGCATGTTTGGTTATTTAGGTACAGCAATAGCAGGGCCGCTTACAGGGTTCTTGCTGGACTCATATGGCTGGGTTCATATAGTATATTTCTGGGTAATATCTGCTGCAATAGGAGCTATTATATGTTTAGCTATGATTAAAGATGAAGCAAAAAGACTAAATGCAGTATCAGAATAGATTAATATTTACTTTTGAGATTATAAATCATTATTAATAAATCTATCCTAGCAAGACGTAATAAAGTGTTTCTGCTCGCTGCTCTGGCAAAATTGTCCGGCCCCTGTAATCTAGAATCTATAAATTACTTTCACATATCAGTATATATAGTTTATTTTAAACTTATTTATCTATTAGTGTTGTATAACAAGCTAAATTAGATGAAATATATTTGTTAAACTAACATGTAAAACAAAAATTCTTAAATTGCATTTAATATTACATTAATGAAAGAAGAAAGCCAATTATTTTAATTTTAAATTATTGATAATAATTAACGTCCGA
>JBFMGH010000068.1:0-14316 GCA_040752795.1 Cyanobacteriota bacterium | reverse complement strand
AATGGAACAATATTAACAAAACTTAACCCGAATTATTCACAAATCAGGAATCAGCGAGGAGGTTGCAGGGTGTGTTTTTGCTTGCTTAGCAAGCAAAACACACCCCCTCTCTTCTTTTGAGAGCTATCATCTGAATTTACAGTGTGTAAATCCAGTATTTTTTAAATATGTCATTAGAAGAAGGTTTTACCTAAATGAAACAAATTCATGAATTAATCAGGTTAAGCATAATATATTTATTGTATGTAAAATCGTTTCAAATAGAGGTAGATCAAATTAACTATTAATATAAAAAGAAATAATAAAACTATTTAGGCTTTTTGAGAGATGGATCCGCAGTAGCTATAATATCTTTTGGGTCTCTGATTCCTCTTAGTTCATAAATCATAACCTGTTCTGTTCTGCCACGGATGCTTTCTTTTTTTAGGGCTCTAACTTCGGCAAGTTGCCTGACTTTTTCATAAGTAAATTGAGAAATAATAATTTTAGTATTAAATTGCTTATTCAACTGTTCAAGTCTGCTTGCAATGTTAACAGCGTCTCCTATAGCAGTATATTGAATTCTTTTTTTAGACCCTAAATTACCAACAAAGCAATATCCAGTATTAATACCGATGCCCATTTCAAATTTGAGTCCGCCACTTTTTTCCCAATCTTTATTCAAGTCTTCAAGCTTGTTTTGCATTTCTAAAGCAGCTTTAATTGCAAGCATTGCGTGATCAGAATGCTGGACAGGAGCCCCAAAAATAGCCATTATGCCGTCGCCCATGAACTTATCCAGAGTACCTTTATAATCATGAATAATAGGCTCCATTTTATTAAAATAAGTATTTAGTTTTTTACTGACTTCATCAGGTGAGAGTTTTTCAGATAGAGTTGTAAAACCTCTTATGTCAGAGAATAATATTGTAATTTCTGCCCTTTTGCCTTCTAATTCTGCAATATTAGGATCCTTGAGTAGCTCGGCCATTACATCACTGGATACAACCTTGCCTAGAACAGTTGAAAGCTCGTCTCTTTTGCGCTTTTCAATAAAAAATCGTATGGAATAGATTATCATTGGGGTAACGCAAAGATATAGCAATGGTGTAGCTACATCTACAGCAAGGTTGCTAGGGTAAAACCAGAACATTACAGTAAATAAGAATGTTAAAGCTATACAAAATATTGATATAACTGTCAGATAAAGCTCTTGTAGTAAAAATATTAGAAATAAAACTATAGCTATAACGCCTATAAGAATATATAAATTTGTTATTGGTGGTGCTTTTTTAATAAAATCTGAATCTAAGAGGTTATTTATTGTTGTAGCCTGAATATCAACACCAGGATGATTAGGATAAAGGGGAGTAGACTTAATATCTTCAACGCCTGATCTTATTGCAGTAGAAGTAGCACCTATTACTACAATTTTATTATTAAATATATCTGGGTTTAATGTAGGTTTCTTGCCATCTTTTAAATCATTAATAGCATTGAAAATTTTATATGAGCTGATTGCAGGATAGCTAATGGTCTTATAATTTTGAGGAGAGTACCATTTAATCCATGTTTTATTATAAATTTTGTTATAACTTTGTTTATAAAATGGTCCGATAAGTCTATCAAATATTTTTTTTACAAAGCTTTTATTTTTAAAATCTGTTTTTACATAAGGTTTTTGAAAAGTATAAGTAGGTATTTCAATTATATTATTTTTTGTTTTAATTATGGTTTTGTCGTTGTAAATTATTACTTCAGGATTTAAATCATTATAATAAGCCAGAACTGTTGCTAAAGAGAGTGAAGGATAATAATTACCTTTATAATAGAAAATATATGCAATACTTCTAACTTTTCTATCATTGTCAGTATCAGTTAGAACGCAGCCCATTCCAGCAATATTATTTAATAACTTTTCAGGTGGTGTTTCATTAGTATTATATACACCTAAATTTTGTTTATTTTCTCTATTATCAGTAACATTTTTAAGTTCAAATTTTTCAAGTTTTGTAGATGAAACAACATTAAAGTCCAGTTCAGGTGTTTCAATAAGACCAAAACCAGCTCTCAAATTTGGAAAATCTTTTAAGCTGGAAAAAAATATTTTGTCACTATCCTGGTTCCAGTTATCATAACCTTTAATAACACTATCAAATGTAATAACACTTGCATGGCCCTGATTTTTAATATAATCAAAAAGTTCAATGTACTTTTCTCGTGGCCATGGCCATCTACCAACTTTGCTTATAGATTCATCATCAATTGTAACAAGAATAATTCGATTATCGACTTTAGCTTTATCTCTTGCTGATACCTGTGTATAAACCTTGATCATAATATCATATATGTTTGGTTCAACAGATTGAGCGACAAAGTAGAGTACAATGTAAATCATTACTAATGAAATGACAAGAAACAGTATTTCAATAAACTTTCTGTTTCTAATAAATTTGAGTGTTTTAAGATAATATCGATATAATAATTTCATAAGATTAATTAATGTTTGAAGTAAATTTTTCTGAATTTTGAATGGTTTCTTTATCTATAGGACTGTTGAAACTGTTATCAGTAATATTATCAAGATTAATGCCAGAGGTATCAATATCATCAGGAGGTGGTGAGTGGTGTCCTTTAACATAGACTATGCCACCAATCAGGCTTGATATAACAACAATAGCAAACCATAATAAGCCAAAAGCTAGCCCAGCGCTTTCAGGCTCGCCAACCCTTGTTAAAAAGAATATATAAGCACCTTCCCTGACACCTATGCCATTAAATGCTATAGGTATAAAGCCAATAATAGCTACAATTGGATATATAGCCAAATAGTACAGGGGATCTACAGTTAGATTCATAGCAAAACTGATTAAAATATGTATAGCTATTATCATGCTATGAAATATTAATGATAATCCGAGAGCTTTAGCAACAAGCTTATAATTCCAGAAAACCATTACATCATTCATAAGTGATCTATTAAGCCAGTTTTTATCGCTAAAAAAAGTTTTAATAACAACAGGTAAGAGAGGTGCCCCCAAAATAATTGCTATTGACAGCAAAATAGCAATATATTTAATAGTTAAAGGAATATCTTTACCAATAGGAGTAAGCATAGCTATAGTACCCAGCCATGCAAGTACAGCAAGTCCGCTAAATCTTTCGGCAAGAACTGTATAAATAGCTGGTGCAATTCTATTATTTTCATCACCTTTGGAGAGATAATAAGCTTTACTGGCGTCACCACCAATAGTACTGGGTAAGAATAAATTAAAGAACATTCCTATATAGTAGAATTGGATATATTCAGAGAATTTATTTTTAAATCCTATGGCTTTAGAGATAATACTCCATTTATATGAACTGAGAGATTGTCCAAGTAAGTATATAATCAAGCATAATAATAAATAAAAGTAATTAGTTTCAATAATTAAAGAAAAAGTTTCTTTGAGATCTACCTGACTTGCAAAAAATGCCATTAAGCCAACACTTATAAGTATACGAATTAAGAGTTTTCTTTTTTTAAATTTTTCTTTTTTTTCTTTTTGGGTTTGTTCGGTCATAAGTTTCCTATTTATAAATATCTTTTATTCTGTATATAGGCTTTTTCTGAGTTTCATAGTAAGTTCTAATCTGAAGTTCAGCAATAATTCCAGTGCTAACCAATTGAACACCAGTTAATATCATAAGAACACCCAATAATAGCAAAGGTCTATCGCCTATTGAATGAGCAAATGCAATTTTTTCAAAGGTTAAATAGGCACAGATTAAAAAACCAATAAAAAATGCGATCATACCTGCTCTACCAAACATATGAAGTGGCCTGGTAGCAAATTTTTTAAGAAAAGCAACAGTAAGTAAGTCTAATATTACTTTAAAAGTTCTCATTATATTATATTTACTTTTGCCATATTGTCTTGCGTGGTGATCAACAGGCATTTCTGTTATATCTGCACCCTCTATGCTGGCCAATGCCGGTATAAATCTATGCATTTCCCCATACAGGCTAACTAGTTTAATTGTTTCGGCCCTATATGCTTTAAGAGAGCAGCCATAGTCATGTAATTTAACACCTGTAACCTGTCCGATGAGCCAGTTGGCAATCATTGATGGTAGTCGTCTATTAATAAAAGTATCCTGTCTATTTTTTCTCCAGCCGTTAACGACATCGTAGCCTTCATTAAGTTTATCGATTAGCTTTGGAATATCTTTCGGGTCATTTTGCATGTCCCCATCCATAGCTACAATAACTTCACCCTGCGCATGCTCAAAACCAGCAGCCATTGCAGCAGTCTGGCCAAAGTTTTTTCTGAATCTTATTGTTTTTAAGTTGTCATATTTTTCACATATTTGTTTTAATATTTGATGTGAGCCATCAGTTGATCCATCATCAATGAATATAACTTCATAGTTGTATCCAATATTATCCATAGCCCCCAAAATAGAGCCTGATAACAAGGGTATATTTTCAAGTTCATTATAAATAGGAACTATAATTGATAAATAAGGCTTTGGTACATCATGGCTAGTGTTTTCTAGTTGTGTTATTTCTGTTGCAGTTATTGTACTCATTGTTTATTACCTTGCAGAAGCTTCTTAGTAATCTTTTTTTCAAAAGGTTTGTTTGTAAATAAAGCAAATCTTCTACCACTATTTATAATATAAACATTTGGATTTTTCGATAGTTGGTCAAGATACTTTACTCTAGTAATAATAAAAATTCTTTCGGATGTATTAAGATATTTTTTAAAAAGCTTTTCATCAGAGTCTTCTACGTGATGAATCTTTCTTTGAGTATAGAAAACAATGCTGGGTTTAACAAGTCCATAGGTAATAATATCGTGTTTACCATCAGGATAATTGTTGGCTACATTTATTAACTGATTTAAATGGCCCTGGGCTGCATAATTAACCTTGGGAACTATAC
Organism: Cyanobacteriota bacterium; assembly: GCA_040752795.1. Lineage (GTDB taxonomy): Bacteria > Cyanobacteriota > Vampirovibrionia > JBFMGH01 > JBFMGH01 > JBFMGH01. The sequence continues at coordinate 9,410 of JBFMGH010000068.1, read as the reverse complement.
CATATAGAGCAACTAAAGCAATTGCAATCATCATTATAATCATAGAAGAAAAGGCAAATATCTTTTTCTTTAAGAAAATAAAAATAAAAACAATTATAGAGCCTAATGATAATACGAGTGCAGCATATACGCTTATACTTCCGAGATTTAATACTTTTGCATCTCTTGGCATAAGTGAATAGAACTGGAAAACAAATAAATAAGATACAACTAGAAATATTAATACTAGTACTCCGCAGGAAATTAGCATATAAATATCTCTAACGCTGTCTTCTTTTTCGAGATATTCATACCACAGGTATCCAACAATAAGGCTAAGGGCAGGGAATAAAGGTAGTATATAGGTGAGAAGCTTGGTTCCAGATAGGCTAAAAAAAGTAAATATAATAATAAACCAAAGTAATGAAAAGAATATAAGATATTCATTTAAGCCTGTATCTTTGTATTTGATGCGTATAGGATCAACAATTATGTTATAAAGCATTATAAAAGGGCATGAGCCAGGAATATCCGAACATTTTTTATCGCCAGTATTACATTCTATATTTGTTGATTTCTGTTTATAGGCAGCAAAAACAGGTTTTAAGTATTTAATTAAAGCATAGGGTAAAAAAGTTGACCAGGGTATAAATCCTATAAGCACGACAATAAAAAAGAAATATATTGGGGCATCATGGCCCGATACAGTGCTTGTAAACCTTTTAAGATTGTCTGTAAGGAAAAATTGGTCAATATAAGGTTGGCCATTCTCAAGTATTACCATTATGTACCAGGGAGAAGCAACCAGAAAAAATAGCAAAAACCCTGTAAATAATTTACATGTTTTCAAAACTTCAATGAATTTACCCGTTAATATAAAATAAGGACCAAGCACCATAACAGCGAAGGCAGGGGCAACGGGCCCTTTGGTCAGCATGCCTAAAGCTGCAAAAACATAAAATGCATACCACCAGAAATTTCTTTGTTTACCTTCAGAGTGTGCTGCAGTAAAACCTGCCATTAACATAAATGTTATAAAGGCGGCCAGGGTCATATCAGTTATAGACATTCTTGCAAGGCCAACAATTTCAATAGAAGTTATTGTAACAAGTGCACTAATAAACCCATATTTTGAGTTAATATGTTTTCTGCCAAAAAAGAAAACAGCAAAAACTATCAGGGTTGCCATAATTGCAGAAGGGAGCCTGGCTGCAAATTCGCTAACACCAAAAATTTTGTATGATATAGCAATTAACCAGTAAAATAAAACAGGTTTATCAAATCGGACTACATAATTAAAATAAGGAGTAATCCAATTGTTTGATTCTATCATTTCTCTTGCAGCTTCTGCATATCGGGGTTCATCGACATCAAAGAGGCTAAATCCCCATAACTTTAAGAAGAAAAAAATGAATGAAAGAACTAAAAGTGTTATTAAATAATAAATTTCTTTTTTATTTAGCTGCATATTTTAATACCAAAGAGTAATATTGTTTTAAATATTCTACACATATATGAGTAGTTATTGTGTAAAGATAAGTAAAAATATTACAATTTAGAAAAACTTTTTAGAGTTTTAACAAATATTAGAATATGTAAACAATCAAGAAATTGAGATTAATGCATAGTTGTAAAAACAATAACACTTCTAATCTGGAAGATTTAAAAGTAATTGCTGAAGTATTATCTGGCAATAAGCATGCTTATGGCACATTAATTACTAAATATCAAAATAAACTGTATAATATGGCGTTACGAATATCGCATAATGTTGAAGATTCTTTAGATATAACGCAAGAGAGTTTTTTAAAAGCTTATTATAACCTTAATAAATTTGATTCTAATAAACCATTTTTACCCTGGTTACTGAAAATAAACCATAATACTGCATTAACTTTTATTAAAAAGCGTAAAAAATCTGTAGATATTAGCAAAATGGAAAATGTTATAACCACTAAAGATAACACTGAAAGAAAGGTATTTGTAGAAAGTCTTTTAAATCTACTGCCTGAAGATTATAGAATACTTTTAGAACTGAGACACTATCAAGATATGACTTATGAAGATATGGCCAGAGAACTTAATATAACTGTTTCAAATGTTAAATCAAAGTTATTTAGAGCAAGAAAACAAGTTCAAGAATTATTCAGGAGATCAATATGAATTGCAATGATGCCTACATATTAGCAAACCTGTATATAGATAATCAGCTTACAGAAGATGAATTTAATGAATTTGAAATTCATATACAATCGTGTGAATGCTGTAAAGAGTCTTTTAATCAATTAAACGATTTAAATAAATTACTTGTTGAAGATAATATAGAAATTCCATTTGATTTAACAGAGATTATACTAAATAAAATTTCTATTTACAGATTAAAAGAGAGATATGAGGAAAACAACAAATTAAAAATTATATTATTAATTGAAACAATATTTGTTATTGTTGTTACCATTCTTTCATTGCCTCAACTTCTAACAAACATTTCTGACGTATTATCTTCAATACAGGGCTATTATGTGAATTTAAATGAGTTTAATGGTTTTATAGTTAGTAATACTATTAAAGCTATAAGCTATATAAACACTTTTTATCCGGATAATGTTTCAAGCAGTATTTACATTAGTGTATTTATCCTTTGCATCATATTTAATGTGGTTCTTGTTAATAATTTAAGGAGGCAAATTATATGATAAAAAATATTGATAATTCCAATGCTACAAGCATATTAAGATCTATAAGTATGTCTATAGTAGGAATGGTAGTAATACTTGTAGTAAGTTGCTGGATTGGTCAAACATTGATTTCTGCTGGAACTTCAAAAGAAGAGCTTAATATCATATTTTTAGCTATTTTTGCACCGGCAATTCTCCTTGGTTTTGTTGGATTAGTGATTATTAGTTATATTCCTTTTCCAAAATATAATGAAAAAATTGAATATTATATTAATTCATCGTTTGGTAAGGTTTTATTATGCTTGTTAACAGGTGCTATAAATATTGTTTTAATACTTATATTGTTTCAAATACCAGTAATAAAGATATTAGCATTAGCATTTTTTATAATATATGTTTCTATAGGGCTCAGTAATATTTCAAAAATTATTGGTGACAGAATTTATTTAATTGCTAATGAGGAAACTACGCCATTTAGAAGTTTGGTTACAGGTATAATACTATTAGAAATACTTAATTTATTGCCTATTGTTGGCCAAATATTGTTTGTTGTAGCAATATTAATTGGTCTTGGAGGTACAATAATAGCTTTATTTATAAAAAAATCAGGTGAGCCAAATTCAATTCATCAGATAGAAGCTTAAATAAATGAAAAGTTTTTATTAATTGTCTTCAATTTGTTTCAAAATGTCCTCAGAAACTTTATATCCTGAATTCAAAGATTTCATAATATTTTCTTTAGCTTTATCTTTTTCTGAAGGAGATTTATAAAGATAGGATAAGCCTAAAAAATAATAGGCTTTTTCATTTTCAATATTGTTTTCTATTGAAATATTAAAAGAATTAATGGCTTCATCAAAATTATTTTGTCTAAAATAATTAGTTCCAATATTTAAATACACATCAGATTTTAATAGATTTTGCTCATCCTTATATAATTTCAACGCTTTAAGATAGTTATAATTTGATTTAATATAGTTTTTTTGTATAGAGTATAAGTTGCCCAGTGAAAAATAAACTTCAGGATTATTGGGGGTCAGTTTTTTAAAAGCCTGAAAAGCTTTAAGGCTCTCAATATAATCACCTTTAAACAGGTTCGCAACACCCAGCAATTGATAAGTGTTTGGATTATCAGGTTCAATTTGCAAGCTTTTTTTGAATGTTTCTATTGATTTGTCATAATCACCAAGGTTTCTATAAGTTATTCCCAGGTAATTATATACATCAATGTTTTTATCATCTGTACTAATAGCAGATTCAAAATATTTCAAAGCGTTCTTATAATCTTTATTTTCAAAAGCCTCTAAGCCTTTAAAATAAGGATGTGTGGATTTTTTCATTACAATGGTTTGGGTGTTGTCTAAAGTTTGTTCAGTAGAGCCATTGTTGTCAAAAGAATTGTCATTTAAATCTTCACGGGCAAATAAGGTATTATGGCTGTAGCAAATAAGCATTGTTAAAAGGATTACACAAGAAATTTTATTTTTTATATACATATTTATTACCTACACTATTCATTTTTCATTGCTTCTTTAATATTTTTTAGGCCTTCATCGGCATCTTTATTATCAGGATCAAGTTGAAGAGCTCTTTTATAATTATCTATTGCCTTAATATACTTTTTCTGTCTTTCAAATAGCAAACCAAGATCCAGATAAGCAGCCAGATATTCAGGATCAATAGCCAGGGCTTTTGTTAAATATTCTTCAGCAGTTTGAAAATCATCCTTAATACTATAAGCGATACCGAGGTTATAATAAGCTTCAGAATGATATGGTTCTATTTCTATAGCTTTATTGAAGCATCTAATGGCTTCATCAAAATTGTTAGATTTCAAATAGGAAACACCTAAAAAGCTATAAGCAGTAGCATTTCTTGGGTTAAGCTCAAGCACTTTCTTATAGTTATTAATAGCTTTTTTATACTGTTGTTTTTCATCGTATATTAAACCCAGGTTTAAATAAGGCATAAGTTGTTCGGGGTCAATATCTATAGCATCATTGAAAGCTTGTATTGCTTTATCAGATAAGCCCATTTTTATATAAATAAATCCTATACTGGTATAAGAGTAGTGATGTTGAGGTTCGATAGCTAAGCATTTTAGATAATATTCAAGAGCTTTGGCATTTTCATTCATTTGACTATAAATAAGCCCAAGGGTAAAGTATGCATCATAATTATGAACGTCAAGAGATATACATTTTTCAAAACTTTCAATAGCTAAATCATACAAAGTTTTATCATAGTATCCCATTGCAAGATTATAATAAATGTCTGGTTTATAGGGATTTTCGAAGATGGCTTTATTATACACTTCAATAGCTGAATCAATTTGTCCAGTATCATAATAGATATTACCAAGGTTATTAAGATAATCTGACTCATGAGGATTAATGTTTATAGCTTTTTTATAATTATCTATAGCTTTTATATTCTGTCCTTTTCTTATAAATGCGAAGCCAAGATTATTATATATATCTGGATCATTGGGAGAAATTCTCAGGGCCTGCTCGTAAACTTCAATGGCTAAATTATAATCTTCCATTTTGTAATGAGAGTTTCCCAGGTTAATATATGCTTCATCAAATCTGGTGTTTACTTTAATAGCTTGCTTGAAATAATGAATAGCCTCGTTATATCTTCGTAGTTTATAATATACTTTGCCCAGGCTATTATATTTTTCCGGATTATTGGGTTCAGCATTGATTTCTTTCTTGTATTCTTCGATGATGTCATCAAACTTTTTCTTATCTCGATCAATTACTTTTTGAGCAACACCTTCTTTATCTACACTTGATACAAGCTCTTCAAATGCCTCTTTATCCATCTATAACCTCGATTCATATAAAACAAGAATTTTTAGTATTATATAATTTTATAATATGTAAAAAATTTTTTCATATAAAAATTTTTGTTATTTGAAAATATTAATAAAAGCTAACTTATGCTCTAACTAATAGGACAATTTCAGTAATATAGTTACAAGAAGTTTTAATTTTTAATCAACAGTCTATAAATACTTGTAAAGTTACAAAGGTGAATATTTAATAACATTATATTGTTTTAATGTTAAATTTTTTTTAACCTGTATCTTTATCCATAGAATGGCGAATGAAATGTTAAACATATCAACACCCTGTTTTAGAGTAAATTATAAGAAACCTGAAAAATAACAATATAACAATTTTTTTGAAGATAAAACAGTTAATTTTACTTCGTGTAATAGTGTTTACAAAAACAAACAAATTGACAATAATAAGATATACGCAAATTTCTATTCTAATTTAATCCCGAAAGTTAAAATGAGTTTCAGGGGATTAGCGGGTATAGACAAGAGAATACAAATGTATCCCCAGGATCAGGAATATAGAGAAGAACTGGCTAAAAATCTTGGCTGTAAAGCAGACAGGCTTGGATCAGTTGTTGGAACAGAAGAATTAAAAGATATAGTATCAAAGCTATCACCGGATAACTTTTCTGTGGGTGATGATTTTGCCAATGTAAATAATGGAACACATAAAGTAAACTTGCATATTCACACTATAGAATCTGATGGCAATATGACTGTTGAAGAGTTATTGAATCAGGCAGTAGAGTATGCTGATAAAGTAAAGGATCCACCGTTTATAATTGCCTTAACAAACCATGACACAATAAAAGACACTATAATAACACTGGAAATAATCTCTAAAAACCCTGAAAAGTTTAGAAAGGTTAAATTTATTCCTGGTGTTGAGATAACTGCCAAGTATGTTAATAATGAATTGTTTGATAAACCAATACAATTAGAAGTTATTGGTTATTCAATAAACCCATTTGATAAAGATTTAAATAAATTATTAGATGTGTTTAAAGAAGATAACATAAATTATGGAAAAGAATTAGTGGCCAAAGCCCAAAAAATAGGTTTAAATGCCAGCTTTGAAGAAGCAAAAGGGTTTCATAATTTAATTAATATTGGGGCTAGCCCTGCATTTGTAAGGCTATTATTTGATTATTTGCTTGATAAAGCAGAGGAACAAGGTTTTGATAGCCAGAAAATAGAAGATTTAATTCAAGAACATATAAGAGAATACAAGACTGAATATGTATTCAGATCTACGCCGGAAATAGCAGATGTATTAAACTTTATTAGAACGGGCTTATTAGGAATAGCGCATCCTGGAAGAATTTGCTTGAAAGGTTTAAAGCATCATGTATCTGGAAAAGAAGCTATAGAATCATTGTTTAATAAATTTAATAAGCTTGGAGGCACTGCAGCTGAAATTAATTATCAATATAAATCAGATTATTATAACCCGGAATCAAATGCGTGGCTTAACCATATTGCAAGATATGCAGAAAAACTTGGTATTTTAAAAACAGGTGGAATAGATAATCATAGTAAAAGTATATTTATCTGTAAGATGTAATATTGATATTTAAAAACTCAAAGTTTTTTCAGAATATCGTTTAATTTTTTTCCCTTTATTTAGAGACATGTTGAATAAGTCAATATTAATAACACCGTCATCATACCAGTGAGGGGTAATTATTGACTCAACTTTACCTTCTGAAACAAGTTTAGCATTGCATATACGTGCAAATTCTTTTACAAATTTAATAAAATATATTTCTAATTCGAAATCAGCTCTGTTATAGATCTCAAAAGTCAATATATTACCGTCATTAGTTAAAGCTATAAGCTGCCTTGCAATAATTTCGTTATTGTGATCAGTGGCATATATTACATGTTTATTAATTTCACAGGCGTTAGTAATTGCAGAAAAAGAAAAGCTGCCTCCGGCAGAAAGGCAGGTATTGAAATAATTGCCCATATGCAAGATTTTTAATGGATTATTTTCAGTATATAAGTGAATATAAGGTATATTTTGATGCACATTTTTGTAAAGTCTTCTATGACCATTAATCCATTGATCAATCAGGATACTTTTGTGCCTCGTTTTTTTAATGTACTCTTTGTTGAGATGGTGATTAATTTTCCAGTGATATGGATTGTCTTTGGACTCTAAAATTAACTTTTTAAGAAGCCGTCTATTCCCTTTTAGGCCATCAAAGAGAAAGACGGCGTTCTTATGATCATCTGAAATTGGTGATTGTGGAGTAAAGTTAAATATTTTATTAAATCTTTGTAAGAAATAATCCTGTATTAAATTGTTAATCAATAAATATATTTCTTCATTAATAAAACTCTGTAATCTTTTAATTACTTTTATTGAAGGATAGTTTGTCTTGTCGGTTAAATAAGTTTTTAAATTATCTATTCTTTTTGATATTTGCATGGTTTTAGTATCTAATTTTTCTAAATAAAGAAGTTCTTTGAGGTATGAATCTTTGATAAATACTTTTTTCAAGAACCTTTTAGATAAATATGGTTGAGAATTATTTTTATTTTGAATAGAAAAGAGCTTTGTAATGAGATCTTCAGATTCAGGATAAATTTCAATCAGGGTTTTAATTTTATCATTTGTTTTTGTCAAACCAGTATTATAAGTTTTACAATCTTGCAGAGTTTTATAAACTATAGATAAAATTTGTGTTTCAGGTATGTATGAAAGATCTTTCAGCTGATAGAAATATTTTTTAGGTTTAGTTTCGATAAATTCTTTACTATAAATACTAAATAAACCACTGCGTATTGTTTCAACTGAAAAAATTTTATTCAGGCTTTCCAGTGAATTTCTTAATTCTAACTGATTGATAAGAAGTTTAATTATTTTTTCAAAAGGTATATCTGTATTTTGTTCAATATAATAGGCTATTTTGAAAATAATAGTGGCGGTACTAACATATATATCTTCAAGAATATGTTCAGGATTGAGATATTCAAATCTTTCCAGATATTTTATAACATCTTTATCATTTTTGATTAAATAATGAATACTAATTAATAATACTAATGCCAGTTCACCAGGTTCCCCGGATTTTTCTATAATGTTATATTTAGGACTTCTTGTTTCTAACCAGTCAATTAACTCAATGTTTTTAGGAGAAGCTATTATAGCTTCTTGATCAAAACAATCAGTCATTAAAAGGTTAAAATACATGAAATCAAAATCTTCTTGATCCATATACTTTCTTTTGCTTAAAATATATGGTAAAAAATTTGTTTTAGTGGCTTCCGGACAATAAATAACGCAATCAAACAAATTATCGTAGTTTATTGGCATATTATGAAACATTTTTAACATTGGTAAAAATGTTTTAAGCGAATTAATTCCCCTGTTTAAAACTTGCTGTAAAGCACTAAAAGCATTGCAAGGATCAACATAGCCAGTTTCGTAAATTGTTTGAAAAATGTCAGTTAAAAGTTCATTATTTATTTTTGATGGTTGTTGTCTTAAGAACTCAAAAATACTTAGCAAACCATAATAAAAATCCCCTTTAACAAACTCTGGAGCTATTTTCTTTTCTCTTTTGTTAAGCATAAAAAGCTCAGGTGCAATTTTTAATATATAGTCAAAGGTCAGTTCAAAATCTCTTTGTAGATATTTATCTGATTGAAGAGCTAAATGAATTAAGCAACAGTTTAATAAACATTTTATAATCTTGATTTTAATGCTAAGTTTAAGAGAAACAATGTCACTTTCTTTTTTAAGTTTCAATTCATAAATGTTTTTAACCTGATCAAGTATAAGTGTAAGTATTTCAGGATCAGGATGTATAGTATATAATGTTGCGAAATAACCATTTAAAAAAGTGTTTAAAGGTTTTGGAATATTGTTTAACCAGTCCTGGTATTTCATAAATTCA
>JBFMGH010000067.1:0-10789 GCA_040752795.1 Cyanobacteriota bacterium | reverse complement strand
AAGTGTATATATTCTCAAAAAAGCAAAGGTAGCAGAGAAATAGTGTCGGGTTTAAAAGGCCCGCTGCGCGGGCCTTTTAAACCCTCCCCTTGTTAACCACTATTCCCTGATATTTTATAAAACATTAATTATGCAGAGGTCTCTTAAAATATAACACTATTTTTTATTACTTTTCTAAGATTTTTATACACTGCCCGCATTTTGATAGTAATTTATAAACATGAGGTTATTATGCTCAGATTATTGTTATTGGTATTAGTATCTCTATTAACTATAATATTTAACCAACCCCTTAATGCACAAACAATTAATATTCCTATACCCAATATACCCTCATCAAATATACACTATAACCCTTATTCTAATAACATTTCAATAAATTCAAATTATTTATATTTCAACAAAAACCTTGGCCCGGTAATTATTAAAAACTATGGATATTATAACTCCTATATGCCCAATTATTACCCTCAAAGCACATTCATTCGTACACAAAATTACTATAACAACCTGAATTTACCAGCTTTGTATACACATAATCCATTTTATAGAAGTTCTATACCCATAGGAAAAATGGGAAATAGTAGAATTAATTTGGATGTTAGTAATATTAAATCACCAAAACTAATGATTTATAACTACTAGTTTGGTAAATTATTACCAATTTTAAATAATGTGACGGAGATCACAGAATATAATCAAAAATCGTGAGATAATATAATAGCGGGAATATGTGTATTTTTTTTGACTTTTGTTGGTTAGTTATTATTTAGAGAATAAAAGGAGTTGCGCGTATGAGATGTTCTAAAGGGCAGAACTTAACAGAGTTTTTAATTATTCTTGGTCTAGTTTCACTTGTAGGCATTCTTGTCTTTAGCTCATTGGGTTCCAATATCGTTACTATGTTCACTAAAAGCAATACAGAAGTTGAAAATTTTGACCCATTTAACGTCAAAAATAACCCACTGGGTAATATTAATGGGCCTACAGGTTCTGCTACTCCTGTTGGAACTAGAAACGTTAACGGCACTGATGTTACAGAATATGATGATGGCTCTGTTTCATTTAACTACGGTGGCCAGGATATCAACTTAACTCCTGCAATGATGAGCAACTTAAATGAAGTTTTTGAAACTTCTGGTGCTGATGGCATGACAACACAGGTAATGGCTGCACTTCAAAGGTTAATTGATCAACATGATGCAGAATTTGAACCTGCTGATGTTCCTATTAATATGGTTTTTGGCACCAGCCAGAGAGATAACAAACAAGATCCTACAGAAGTCGCAGGTGGCAGTGCTTCGGTTAATATTGTTGCTATTTCTGCAGGTGACCATGTTGTTATGATTACCAATGATCATGACTCTGTTTCAACTAACACACCTAGAGAAGGGGCATATGAATTTGATGTCATGTTAAATAACGATGGCTCTATGGATGTAAATAGTGCTAATTATGTTTCTGACCCTGCTAACCCTCTTTCATTGAACATGGCACAACTTACCAGAGATTATTTCAGCTATACTAATGATTCAAATGGTGATTATGTATTGACCCTGCAACCAAGTGATATTTATAAAAATGTTGATGACTCTATAAAAACACCTGATAAATTTAACTGGACAATTACATTCCCTGACTTATAAAAACTAAATTTAATTTCAATATTATAAAAATTTAGTGAGGTCCTTAAATGAAAAATAGAGGTCAGAATTTAATTGAAATGGCAATCATTTTTGCCCTAGTTGTTATATGTGCAGTTGTTGTGCTGACCGCTTTAGGCAAAAATATTAATACAATGTTTTCAAAATCAAACGAACAATATACTGAATTTAAACCATTTGGAAGTGGTGAAACTATTAGTTATTATGACTTAAAAGGATATCCTGTAATTGAATCAACTCAAAATAATGATGGTTCAACAACTTTTGTGGCTAATGGCCAGACTGTAACCATACCGAAGGAACTAGCTGATGTTATTGACACACAGGGTTCCAGCGGTGACATTATGAGAGAAATTGCCTATCTAATAGATAAATATGGCGGTGATTATGCGGGGGACGTCCCTGTTCAGGTATTTACCGGAACCTCTTTTAGAGAAGATGACAAAATGACCGCTAATGGCCGTATTACCGAGGTTACAACCAACTATTCAACTATTATTCAGGTGGGTGATCATCTGGTCATGCTTCAGTCTGAAGATTCATGTTTAAAAGTTGATGGCAAAGAATGTGGCTCTGGTGAGCTAAACAGATTAGGTGATTTCAGGCTGGAAGGTGACATTATTAATGGTAAATTTGTTGCTAATGTTGAAAGAACCGATGAAGATTCTAAAGTAGTTAAAGAAATGAGTGATTTCAAAAAAGACCAGGATAAACTTAAAAGCGACCTTGATAAAACCCTGGCCAGCCTTCAAGCTGATCTTCTAAAAGCTCAAACTGAAGGTAATACCGGTAATATTACCAAAATTCAAGAAAAAATTGATAAAGAAAATTCTGATTATCAAACTGATCTAAATAAACTAACAACTGCTTATGACAGTAAAATAATCAGCTTGCAAGAAAATAACAGAGCAACAATAACATATGCTGTTGATAAAACTGATGGCTATAATTTTACCTATGAGTCTATGGATACAAGTATGAGAGGTGTTGACAGAAAAAAACTTGAGGCCTGGAACATAGATTTTAATGAAACAGGTTACAATTTATAAAATTATTTCTTGATGATTTTTATTAACAGGGATAATAATATTATTATTCCTGTTATTATATTTTTGTGATCTCAGTCACAAAACATTTTATGATCATATGCCATAATAAAATAGAGTTGGTATATTTATATTATACTTTTACATTATTTTTAATGCATTTCATTGTAATAACTATTACAACAGGAGTTGAATAGCATGAACAATAAAGGTCAAAGTCTCGTTGAAATGGCAATCATTTTTGCTATTGTAGCTATAGCAGGCATAGTAGTATTAACCGCACTTGGTAAAAATGTCAATACAATGTATAAAAAATCCAATGAGGAAGCTGCTAAATATAAACCTTTTGAATACGGGTCTACTTCCGAATCTGGCCAGGCTTATTCTAACCCTGTTACAAACCCTGTAACTAATCCTGTTACAGATCCTGCTACCAATCCGGGTAATGCTAAAACTATTAACGGTGTGCCAGTTAATTTTAATACTGACGGTTCTGCAGCGTTTACATACAAAGGGCAGGATATTTATTTATCATCTGCCGTAATGAGTGACCTTAATATTGTCTTTGACACAGCCGGTTCAGAAGGCATGAAAACAGAAGTTATGGCAGCTATACAAAAAATGATCGATGCTCACGGTTCTGAATATCCAGCTGGAGGAATGCCCCTTAAAATTTCTTTTGGCAATGGAGAAAGAAATCAATCTGACCAAAACAATGAAGTTGGAGGTCTTTATGCTGGTGATACATCAATAAATATGCTATCTGTTTCTGTTGGTGATTATTTTATTATGATGCAAAAAGATAAATTTTGCCCAAATGGACAAACACCTTGTGGTCAAATCAGTACAGTAGATGGAAAAATGTTAAGTGGTACTAATTTTGAGGGAAAAGTTTCAAGCCCATATTCATCTGTTAACGGTTCCACTTTTTATGGTCAATTATCAGGTAATACTTTCTCAGGTGGTGTATCAGGTAATTCATATTCTGGTGGTGCCAGCTGGACTTTTGACTTCACAGGATCCAGTTATAATTTACCTACTGGTTAGTATATTAATTATCAACCAGCCTTTATATTAGTTTTCAATCTATGCATAGTTTTCATAGTATAGAGTTTTTCTTATTATGCATTAATATATAAGCAACGTTTGTATATATCATACGAATAAACAATGAGTAAACTTTTGTTACCTATTAAAATCACCATAGCATCTATATTAACGGTTTTACCTTACCCGTTTATAAAAAAAATATTAAAATTAAAAAATAAGTTATATTAACGACAATTCGATACAATGTTTTATTAAGAATTTAGAGCATGGTATCTTAAGTAAAATTCTTCCCAAATCAATTTTGGGTCTGTTAGGAGGAGCAATAGTTGAAAGACAAAATCATAATTAAGGGTGGCAAGCCTCTGACCGGAGAAGTAACTATCGGTGGTGCTAAAAACGCTGTATTAAAGATAATGGCCGCTGCTTTACTCGTTGACGGTATTTGTGAAATTAATAATGTACCAGAGCTAACTGATGTTCATACTATGACAGAGGTTTTAAAGCATCTGGGGCCTAACGTTGAATTTAGCAAAGGAAGAATGGTAATTGATTCTTCCACATTATCTAACTTTGTTGCTCCGTATGATTTTGTTAGTAAAATGAGGGCATCATTTATTGTTCTGGGCCCACTACTAGCACGTTGTGGTCAGGCTAAAGTAGCATTACCTGGAGGATGTGCTATTGGTGAAAGAAGAATTGATCTTCACGTCAAAGGGTTACAAGCATTAGGTGCTGAAGTTTCAATTAACCACGGTTATGTTGAAGCTAAAGCTAGCAAACTTACCGGCACTGAAATTCACCTTGATAGGCCAAGTGTGGGGGCTACTGAAAATCTCATGTTAGCTGCTACGCTTGCTGAAGGCTCAACAGTTCTTATTAATGCTGCTCAGGAACCTGAAATTGTTGATCTCGCTAACTTTATTAATTCTATTGGCGGAGATGTAACTGGTGCCGGAACTTCTGAAATATTTATTAATGGTGTTAGACCATCTGATTTACATTCTACATCATATACAACAATACCTGACAGAATTGAAGCAGGTACTTTTATGTGTGCTGCACTAGCAACACGTGGTGATATAATAATCAACAGGGTATTTCCTACCCACCTTGGTGCGATTATGAGCAAAATGGCTTCAATGGGTGCAAATATTCGCATTTTAGATCCATTCACTATAAAAATTGGCTGCCCTGAAAGACCTAAAGCAGTTGACATTGTTACACAACCATACCCTGGGCTACCTACTGATATGCAGGCCCCTTTTACTTCTTTATTAGCTATATCTAAAGGGGTTAGTATTGTTACAGAAAGCATTTATGAAAATAGATTCCGTCAACTTGGCGAGCTTCGTAGAATGGGCGCAAACGTTCAACATGAAGGCAATCATGCTATTATTAAAGGGGTGTCTGAATTAACTGGTACACAGGTTAAAGTTAGTGATTTAAGAGCTGGTGCATCTTTACTTATTGCTGGTCTTACAGCTAAAGGTCAAACTGAAATTACTGACTTACACCATATTGACCGGGGCTATGAGCACGTAGTTAAAAAGTTTCAGGGCGTTGGCGCCGATATTTCAAGAGTTATTACCCTTGATGATGGTATAACTTTCGTTCCTGAACAATTAAGGTTATAATACTGTTTTATATTAAACTTAGTTTTTAAAAATCTGGAATAATGGCCGAAAAAACACATAAAAGATGGTATGATCACGATCCTCTATTGTTAGAAGTAATAGACATGCTAAGGTTTTTTCAAGAAGAATTAAAACTTCAGGCCGAAGTATTCCTTGAAAAGATTGAAAAACAGGTTGACCCTAAACTGGTTGAAAAGTTTTATAACACCGTCAAACCTTTTGAAGGTGGAACTAGATGGTATGATAAAGATCCACTTCTCTCTAAAACCATTGAACTATTAAGGGTAGTACCTCCAGAAGCACAAAGAAAGGCTGCAGCAGGTTTCCTTGATGCTATGGAACAGATGGGTATTACTCCTGAAGTTTTAGCTCAGGCTGAAGCTGAAGAGAAAAAAGCTATTGGTGAAAAACTATTACAACCAAAAGATTATACAATACCTGAAATAAAATAACTACACCAAGTTGTAATCATTGATTAACTTCTGGTATTAATTATTTTTGACAAGTATCGTAAACCAGAAGTGACTACCTTTACCTTCTTCGCTTTCTACTCCTATTTCACCATGATGCATTTCAACAAGTTTTCTTGTTAAAGCCAACCCTATTCCAGTACCACCTAAAGCTCTTTTAGTTGTATCATGACTCTGATAAAACTCATCAAATACCTTGTTTATATCTTCCTGATTTATACCTAAACCCTCATCAATTACAGATACTTTTATTAATTCATCACTAATTTTTTGTACTAACAAACTGACTTTTTTACCATCGGGTGTAAACTTAAAAGCGTTAGAAAGAAGGTTAAATAATATTTGCCTGAATTTTCTTTTATCATAATAAATTGTTTCAATATTAGAATCAACATCACTTACTAATTGCAGGTGTTTTTCATCTACCTGAGTTTTCATTAGCTGTAGAATTTCATTAATTTCTTTATCAATATTAAATTTTTCAGGCAGAATATCTATAGTATCTGCTTCAATCTTTGCTATATCAAGTATATCATTAATTAATAATAATAGATGGTTACCACTTTGATTAATTAATTTTATATATTCCAGCTGTTTTTCATTTAATTGACCAAAATATTGTTTGTCAAGAACCTCACTAAAACCTAAAACAGCATTTAAAGGCGTTCTCAGTTCATGACTCATTGTAGATAAAAATCTTGTCTTCTGTTCATTAGCCTTTTCAAGTTCTATCATGTTTTCTTGAATCTTTTTATATTGTTTTAAAAGTATTTCTTCTTTGTTTTGTAATTCAATGTTAATCTGTTGAAGTTCTTTGTTTATATTTCTTCTTTCTATTACCTCATTTTCTAATAGTTCCGTTCTGGCTTTAAGTTTTTCAACCATTTCATTAAAAACACTGGCCAGCTGACCTATCTCATCAGCTGTTTCTATGTTTATTTTTTCGTCCAAGTTACCTTCTGATACTTTAAGGGCGAAGTTTCTCAGTTTCAAAATTGGTTTTGTAAATATTTCTGCTGTAAAAAAACTGGTTATTGAAACTATTATTATTGATATCACTATAATAAAAATGTTAAAAGTCTGAAGTCCTTTTCCAAATTCAGATATTTCTGACATTGGCTCCTCCAGAATAAATTTTAAATCTGGAATATTTGTTGGTATATAAGCTTTTTTCATATAATTATTATTGCTAAAAGATTTTTCTGTTATTGTTCCGGTTTTATCATTAATAACATTCTTAACTGACTCATATTCCGATACATTTTTACCAATAACTTTATTATCTAGAGAAAATACAATTTCACCTTTGTTATCAATCCAGTAGACTGATTGATTCTTTATGTCATCTATAATAATAAGTTCTTTAACAAGTTCTTTTAGGCTAGTTTTTATCAAACCAAAACCTTTAACCTGATCAACCTGGTTTAAAAATGGTATTAAAAAAATTATGTAATGACCTTTCTTTTTGTTACCAGTTTTTTCAAGCAATATGATGCTTTCATCTTTTGATAATATTTTTGCCTTATCAATAAATTCCTTTTTAATTGAGTTTTTCTTGCTATAACTTATTTTCTTATCAATAATAGATATAATATCTTTACCATCTAAATCAATTAGTCTTATCTCATCATAGTTATGATTAAGCCTAGCTACTTTTAAAAAATCCATTTCTATTTGCCACCTGGCATCTTCTGCATTGTCAAGAACATCAACGTCCTTATACATAAAATATTCATCTATTTTCCTGTTAAATAGAAGCGTATAAAGGTTTGTAGTTATTTCATTAAGATGGTGCTGATTTTCATTATTTATTTCTATTGTCCTGTTTAATAGAACCTGACTTGCTTTATCCTCTAAAAAGTTTGACATATAGTTAAAATAAACTAAGTTTATTAATACCAGAAATATTAATAACGGAACCAGAATATATAATACAAGCTTGATTTTAATTTTCAATTTTCTGTTCCTGTTTGTAATTAATGATTAAATCTGTATACTGCCAGAATTTAAACTTATCTACCAGAGTTTTACCTTCTTTTAAATTTACAGTTCCTTCATCAGAAACAACCTTTTGACCTTCATCGCTAAGAAGCCAATCAATAAATTCCTGAACTTTAGGGCTGGGTTTTTCTCTTATTATTATATATAAAGGGCGAAAGAGAGGATATTTAGCCGAAACTATGTTTTCTTTTGTTGGTTGATAACCATTAAGGTTTAAAATCTTTACTTTTCTTTTATTCGCCGAAGAATATCCTGTTACAGCAAAAGAGTTTTCAAGTTTTTCAATGTATTCTTCAATCTCTGAAGAATGTTTAAAAAATAAAGCCTTATCTGTATAGTTTTTTTCAGGATCATTAAAAATCATTTTTCTAGTAGTATAACCAACTCCTGATACTTTACCTCCATGTTCTGGCACCTGGCTTCTGAAAATAAGCACTATCTTTTTATCTTCTCCACCAAGTTGTTTCCAGTTAGTTATTTCACCAATAAGAATTTTTTTAACATCTTTTAAAGATATATTATTAACAGGATTTGAAGGGTGTGTAATATATACAAGAGAATCCCAGCCAACGTGAACCATTTTTACACCTTTCTCTTGTTCAAATCTATCTGGCAATGGTGGTCTGCATGATCCTCCAATATCTGAATCATTAGCTGCTGTTGCACGTATACCAAGTGTTGCCCCGCCACCTATAACTTTTACTTCTATACCTGTCTTTTTCTGGTATGCATTAGCCGCAGCTGTCATAAATGCTCTTCTAATAATTGAACAGCCCTTAAAAACTATTAATTTTTCATCTTCAACTGTTATATTTTCTTCAGATGCTGGTGTTTCATCACAACAACAATCAGAATTTACTGCTTCCTGATTTGTATAAATTATTCTATCTTTAGGCATATTATTATTAAATAAACGGGGTAAAATTAAAAATGTCACTGAAATTGTTATTATTGATATAAAACCAATAATACATAAGTACTTTAAGCGCACATTTCCTATCATTAGGTTTTACCTATTTTCTAATTACTCACTATTGATTATTATCAGTATATAATAGAAACCCTAACATTTTTAATTGAACTTTAGTTTATATTTTAAGAGCTTATTCACCCATAACTTTTATTATCAGCTTCTTTTTACGCTGACCATCAAACTCAGCATAATAAACCTGCTGCCATGGGCCAAGATCTAATCTACCATCTGTAACAGGAACTATAACCTGATGCCCTATTAATAAATTTTTAAGGTGAGAGTCTCCATTTGTTTCACCTGTTCTATGATGTCTATAATCATCTTTATATGGACATAATTCTTCTAACCAATCATCCATGTCCTGAATGATTCCAGATTCTGCATCATTAACATAAACGCCTGCAGTTATGTGCATAGCTGATACAAGTATAAAGCCTTCTTTTATTTCACTTTCTCTTAATGCCTGATCAACTTCATGAGTTATATTAATGTATTCCCGATGCTTTTTAGTTGTAAACCATAAATATTTTGTATGTGATTTCATAACTATCTCCTTAACTATTTGTTTCTGGTACTTTCTTAATCAGTATTGTTATCATAAAGCCACAATATAGCATTGCACTAAAAACTAAGCCAGTTAAAGCAGTAACAATAATTGCATCAGGATGATTAAAAGCAGAAAAAATAGCTCCACCAATGCTTCCTGTAAATAAATATGTTAAACCTTTAAGCATTTTTCTTGTTTTATCAGGCTTGTTTTTAGTTTTAATATCAACAAAATTTGCTATTAAAACCGCAATAAAAAATGTTAATAAATATCCGGCTACTCTTATATGACTAAATAACACTTCGATATATGTAATATCAAGTTTCTTAAATAGCTCAGAGTTATCTAATCTTAATGCAGGTATAAAAGCTTCAATTAATATAGTAAAAATTGACAGGAGTAAACACAAAAGTATTATTTTGCCCTTTCTAAAATCACTAAAATTAGTTAGTAAAAAACAGCTTATCAAAGTGATAACCATAATCAATGTTCTTATAACTGTCCAGGGCTCAATTAAAACACTTAAACCATTTGATATTATGGTTGCTGACAACCCGGTAATAATTAAAATTATTAAACTTAATCTGCTAATATTCATCTTAATATTGAAAATAATACTTACAAAAGTATTATATTAAAAAATAATTTTTGATGTTTCATTAAACACCCTAGAATTATTTAAAGCCATATATCGTTTACTTCCGTGGATTAATATAAACAACAATTATCAAGATGACTACCCGGGTTTAAATAAAGTATATTCAAAGATTACAGCAGAAGTATCTTTTTATATAGATTAAAATGAATAACCTGTAGTTTCTGCAAATTCTTTATAATTTTCTGGAATATTACTAATTATACTTTCACCAAAATCAATTGAGCATATACCATAAACACAATGAACTACCGGCCTATCGGGTGCTCCTCCATAACAACCCGGTGATTCCTCTAAAACTGTTGTTTCTATATACAACTCTTCATTTTGCTCTTTTAATATACTGATTGTCTCATTTAAATCAATATTTTTTTCTTTTACATCCATTCCATTACTTTGATGATCTGACGATGTATAAATCAGATTATTTTGAATATTCAGACTAAAATTATAAAAAGCAGGTACAATAAAAGCTGCCACAACAGCAATTACAATTGCATATTGTGCTATATTTGTACCACTCAATGTTCTATCGGCATAGAAGTTTTTCGGCATAACGACCCTCTGTTATTTTTATACCCATTTATTTAATCTTTTAGACATGCTTTTCTTTAAATGTTACAATATTAGCCTAGTTCAACTGAACTATATTTATTTTTTTGCCTTGAAATCCTTAAATACTTATTTTTTAATTAATTACTTAAATAACCTTTTTGCTTATTTAATATGTACTTTTAAACACTAATATG
>JBFMGH010000066.1:0-2144 GCA_040752795.1 Cyanobacteriota bacterium | reverse complement strand
GGCTTAAAAGGCCCGCTGCGCGGGCCTTTTAAGCCCGGCACTCGTTAACCACTGTTCCCTGATATTTTATAAAACACTAGTTATGCAGAGGTCTCTAATATTTTGAATATACAATGTTGTGATTAATAATTAGAAGTTTAGCCCTGAAAAAGACTTAATATTCTCTTTTCTAACATAGATATTTTGAGGAAAAATTGTATCATAATAGGCTTTAAAGGCAAGGAGTAAATCTCTAGTATTCTCCAGAAGAATTTGAGGAGGAATATTACCATCTTCAACCCAGTACGTATTACCTTTATCGTCTGAATAATCAGTCAATATTACTTTAGACTTATTACACATATCAACTTCAAGTCTGATACTCCACATATTTAGTTCATCAGAATATGTATATATATCAATAGCTCTGGTTTTTTTAAGGTTTTCTTTATCAATTGCTTCATCATTATCTAAATTTAAAGTTTTAGACTCAATACTTCCAATGTCTTTATCATCTTTTTTAATATGATAAATTCCATCTCCAAAATAATTAAGGCATGTTCTGGTAATTTCTTCCATATCCTGAACAGTAATTTGGAAGTTCTCAGAACCATTGCTAACAAACTTAAGAGGAAGAACACAAAGCTGTTTATGATAATGAATATTTGTTCCATTTACAGACTTTTTATCAACCTCAATAGAACCATAGGTATTCTTACCCATTAAAGCACTGCACATCCGTCTGCCCTTCTCTGCTAAATATTTGCGGGGAAAAAATTTACTTACAAGATAAATAAATTATTAAAACAAAATTTTGTGTTAGTTAAACATAACAAAGTTAATAAAATTTAATATTATTGTAAGTATAACACTAAGTTTATTTTAGTCCAGTAATTATTGCTAGTTTGTAAAATTTTATAATAGTCAAGCATAACTCAATCAAAACAATCCTTTTAAACAAAAATTTAATGTTTTATTAGGATTTGATAGCAAGTTTAACAACTACTGTCAGTTAGAAATTTCTTTCCTGTATAATTTATACTGTTCATTGAAACCAATTATAAATTCAGGAAATAAAAATATAGCTGTTTCATTAATTTTACCCGGGAGTCATGGTACAGCAAATTTGAAAAAACTTATTGTTTACTTTATTAAACTGGTATAATAATGCAAAACTCAACTATAATAAAACCTTTTGCCGGTACAGCAACACGACTAATTGCTTATATTCTGGATTTAATTATTTTAAATATAATATTTCTTGTTATATACTTATTGCTTAAAATAACAGGCTATAGTTACATTGATTACTGGCTAATATTTATAATAATATACCTGTTTTATTTCGGTCTTGGTGACAGTATATTGTTTAACGGCCAAACTATAGGCAAAAGAGCCCGTAAAATTCAAGTTGTAACTGAATCAGGGAATCCGGCTGGTGCAGGTATAGCACTTGGCAGGGCTTTTTATGTATCTCTTTTATATTTTAACTATAACATTATTAATATTATTACTGAACTTTTAGAACCGTTTCATCCGGGGTGGTTTCTATTTTTATCATTAAGCTTTACAGCTTCATTTCTTCTATTTAGCACCACCGTTTTTACAGCGTTTAACCCCTTCTATCAGGGTATGCATGACGTTATAACAAAAACTCTCGTCATAAAACAAGGGCAATATGAATCAGAAAATAAAGATAAATATTTTAACATGTCAAGAATAATGGCAGGATATTTTGTTACAGTGGTATTAACACTTATATGTGTTGTGATTTCTATAGTTGTCAAAATTCTTACCAGAACATTAGTATAGTAAAAAAGCTTTAATTAAAATTTTTTTATTAACCGTTGTTTTGAGAATAAATAAGCCCGCCTTCTACTTTAATTCTACCGTCAGGCTTAATATTAAGGGGGCTATGTTTACTAATATATTCTTTAACTACATCGGTAAGAAAAACGTCAGTATAAACAATATCTTTAGCATTTAAAAATGTTATAAAACCATCGCCACCGTCAACCATAAAATCCGGAATAGCAACTCTATAATCTTTTTTATAATTTAATGGTTTGCCATTAACTTTAATATTAATAACTCTGTCACCTTTTTCTTTAATAGAATTGTTATCAGGTGTCAAAGTTTGAGGTGTAGCAGTAATATCTATAGTA
>JBFMGH010000065.1:0-4989 GCA_040752795.1 Cyanobacteriota bacterium | reverse complement strand
AAAACAGAAAATAGAATATGTTAATTAAGAAGAATATTAACAGTAATCTAAAAACCAGAAAGTTTTTCCATAAGTAGTTAAAGTCTTTATACATATAGTAAATAGCTGTTAAAAAAGCAATCCCAAATACAAGTATATAAATTTTGAAATTTATTCCTGTAAAAGTGGTAATTTTAGTATCAAGGAAAATTGCTATAATGATTAATTGTAAAAAAAGATAGGGTATAAAGGTTGTTTCAAGAGATTTCTTAAGGGTTAATATGCCAGCAATAACACCAATAGAAAGAAATACATAAACAATAAGAGGATCAACATGGTTTTCATTACCTATTATTTTTAAAGCAAAAATCGGAAAAATTAAAGCAGATATTATTATCAGCGTTTTAATAGTAAAAATTCTAATTATAATATTATCAATTGTTTTTTCCATGGCTATTTTTCAGGTTTAATATTTTCATTAATACTTATTTGAGAAGCAAAGAATTGCTCTAGTTCTTCATTTTCTTCTCTTACCAGAACTCCTAATATTTTTGTATTAGCATTTTTGAACTTATTAATAGTATTTATTAATCCATCTCTATTTGTTTCCATTGCTGAAACAATAATTATACCATCAGACACACTTGAAATTGCAGAGAATTCAGGGAATATTAATGGCTTTACTGGCGTATCAATTAACACAAACTCATAATACTGCTTAAGGAAGGCTATAATAGTGTAGAAACCCCTAGTAGCAACATAATCATAAATGTTAACATTTTTGCCTGTATATAAAAGCTGGAACATTTCATCCCCATCAATAAATATTGGCATAAATGCTTCTTCTATTAATTGAGTTAAAACTTTTGTATCAATAGTTTTTGATATTCTCAAATGTATATTAACTCTCTCTATTACATCAAGCATATCTAATTTTTTGGGTGGTATTGTTATACCAAAGTTCTTTATAATCTCTTGAGACTCATCATAATCAGTAACAATAAGAATTACAGATTTATTCAACCTAGCTAAGGTCGCAGTAATATTAGGTATTATTATTGATTTACCCCTTGAAGCATGGGTTGATACAAATGATATAGCTTGTGCTTCGTGCAAATATGAGCTTCTTACTATATTGGACACCGCTTCACCATAAGAAATACCCATTATTGAGTCAGATTTTTGAATAAAGTGCCTCGAATCCTTTTTAATAATATTTAAATCTCTCAACCATGGTATAACACCCAGCACTTTAACACCTGTTATCTCTTCAACTTCACTTGAATCAGTCCATTTATTTTCTATATCTTCTTTTACTATAGCCACAGCAAATGATAATAAAAGCACCATACCAATAAGACCTACAAATTTCATTGCCAGAATAGTTATTACCAATTTAGGATCAGACGGATAGTTTATAAGTACTATATTATCGACTATTTCACTCTCTTTTATCCTTGCCTCTAATTGTTTTTGTTTAATATTCTCATATGCAATCGCCAGTGCAGCTTCTTCTTTTTGGAGACCTTCTAAGCCCATCAGTTTAGTAGGAAGATTTGTTTCTTGAACTATTAATTCTTCAATACCAGATCTTAAGCTCATAAGCTGGGCTTTTGTAGAAGTTTTTTCAGCTTGAATAAGTGCCATTTCTTTAATTATATCTTGAGAAGATTTATCATAAACACCTCTAATACCTTTAATATCTCCTACAGACTCTGTTTTTCTTCCGGCAATATTTTTCTCCAGGGTTTCTATTTCATTTTTTACAGCTATTACATCAGGATAATTATCTGTAAATTTTGATTTTAACTGTGCATATTTCTGTTGTGATTGTGCTAGTTCCTGACTTAACTCTACAAGATAAGGATCTTCTCCTATTGAAACTGCTTTTAAAGCTGTTTTCGTATCACGAAAGTTTAATTGTCCTGATAAATCAGCTAATTTTTTATCATAATAATTTACCTGACTTTTTAATAGTTCAGCCTGTTTTTGCAATTCAACCCTTGCTTTTGTTAACTCAGAGCTTTCTTTTTTTAAGTCTACAGCTCTATTTTCAACTTTAAAATTTTTAATTTTTTTTCTTATATTGTCTAACTGGTTAGCAATGACTTTTAATTGCTTGTCTAAAAATTTTGTTTGCTTTTTTTCAACTGTCTGTCTTATTTCCAGATTAACATTTTTGAATTCTTTAATGAGCTCATCAAGTAATTTATCAGCATTTTTCTTATTAGCCCAGTTAAAAGATATTTTAATAATATCCGTTGAAGGTTTTATTTGTGCACTGACCAGTGTTTTATATGTTCTTAACCAATCTCCCTTAGATTTAACCCCAAGTTTCTTAAAATCTTTAGCATATTCTTCAGAAAGATTATCGTAGATTCTGGCTGCAACAATATCTGATTCAAGAATCTGTACCAGATTAAACAGCGGATTACTAAAACCACTTTCTGAATATATTGTAGATTCTCCACCAAAGTCAGCAAATATATTCTGTTTCGGTATATTTCTTATAAATACCATCGTATTCGTTTTATATAATGGAACATACATAAAGATAAGATAGATAAGAAATAGCAGAATACCTATAACTATTCCACTTGCAAAGATTTTTTTCTCTTTTAAAACCAGTAATAACAACTTATTTTTATTCATAATTTTTACCTAGTGGGAATTAATTAAATTACTTACTAATAACATTAACCTGATATCTTTTGGGATCAAACATTAAAGCCCAATTATTATAAGTTGAAGCAAAAGAATTAGCAGGTGTAATTAACCTGTTCATAAAATCAAATGCCTTACCAATGAGCGGTCTTGGTTTATCAGGAACATAAATAATATCATTTGGCATAACTGTCATATCAGTTTTCATTGGGTTAATTGCAGTAGTTACAAGTATTCCATTATTATCTATTCTGCTTAAATACACTTTTTTAGGTGGATAAACAGCATTTTTTAAATAACCTCCTGCGGCAGCTATTGCAGAGTTTATGTTTCTCGACCTGGAAGAATCTAATTCAATTAGCCCCGGATTATTCACATACCCAAGTATTTTTACGGGTATCGTTCTAGGAGAAATTGTTGATCCAGCATATTTCTTATAATTATCATTGGTTACGGCCAGTGGTGTAGGGAGTTTAGGAACATATACAACATCGCCTGCCATTAAATAAATATCCTGATTAGAATCACCTTGCTCTAAAAGCTCTAGTAAGTTAACTTCAAAGCTAATATCTTCAAGTCTATTTTTTATTATTATTCGCTCTAGATCAGCATCAAAATTTATACCTCCGGCAGCTACAAGTATATTGGATAACAGAGGTGACTTTCTCATTATTCTTAACTCTGGCTTTGTATTATTTAAAAACTGTGATTCTGATGTATTCGTATCAAGTTCGTAGCTTCCAGGGTTAACAACTGCGCCAGAAATATATACAATAAATGGTTTTGTTTCAACAAGGTTAATAGTAACCTGTGGATCTTTTAAATAAAACTTGTACTTTTCAACAAGCAACTCTTTAAGTTCATCAATAGTAAAACCAGCAACATTTACAGTGTTTAGCAAGGCTATTGTTACATTACCGTCCGGCTGAATTCTTATTTTTTCTTGATTTAACTCTGGAACACCAAGAAATGATATATTTATTACATCATTAGGACCCAATATATATTTTCGAGCTATGAAATTTCTGTTTTCTGACAGGTAAAATTTTAAGCTGGAATTACCTTTATCAAATTTTGAAAAGTAAACATCCCCTTTATAATCAGCTGCTACTGATGTTAAGGTTATTGTTTGTGCAAATATAATTATTAATATTACTATTACTATTTTGAGGGAAAAATTCAAAGCTTAACCATCCAAAAATGCATTTTTAATATTTTAGCCTTTAATTACTATTAATCCCTGAAGGAAAATATACAAGTAACTTTTAAGAAATTTATCGATTGTAAATTCAGTTTAATATTAAAAAAAAGAAACAACAAAGTATTTATTTTTAACTATCTCAATGTTATCAACAAAAATGAAAAATTCCACCATAATCATAAGAAGAAATCTTAACTATTAATAAATAAAGATTTATCTTTTCTATGGCTTGTTATACTATTTAAGAATATCTTTAATCAACATTTAATGTTATGTAATATGTTTATTATTCGATTATGTCAAAAATAGCAGTGATTTCAGATCAACTTGCAGGTGCTATTGGTGGTTCCGAAAGCATTCTTTTTGCATTGCTTGATTTATATCCTGATCTACCAGTTTATACAACCGTTTTAAATCCTGATATTATTCCTGATAAGTATAAAAAGTTAAATATAACAACATCTTTTATACAAAAATTACCTTTATCAAAAAAAGTTTATAAAGCTTATTTCCCTTTAATGCCACTGGGTGTTGAATTATTTAATCTTCAAAAGTTTGATATAGTATTTTCATCGCATCATTCAGTTGCAAAAGGCATTATACCCAGACCTGATGCCACTCATATTTGTTACTGTCATTCGCCTGCAAGATATATATGGGATATGTTCTGGACTTACTCTGACCTAAATAATTTTAACACTTGTAAAAAAATTTTTGTTTCTTCTATATCGCAATACTTAAGGATCTGGGATGTCACCAGCGCCTGCAGAGTTGATTATTTTCTTGCTAACTCTACTTATACCTCACAAAGAATTAAAAAATTTTATAATAGGGATTCAGAAATATTATATCCTCCAGTAGAAACAGATAAATTTAATTTTGAAACCGATTCAGATTTTTATTTGATGGCAGGAAGACTTGTTGCTTACAAAGGCTATGAACTGGCTATAGAAGCATTTAACAACTCCGGCAAGAAATTAATAATAATTGGCGATGGCCCTGAATTTCTGAAACTTAAATCTAAAGCTAACTCTAACATAACATTTTTAGGCAGAGTTAATGATGATATACTGATAAATCATTTTAATAACTGTAAAGCCTTTATTTTTCCGGGCAAAGAAGACTTCGGTATTGTTATGGCTGAA
>JBFMGH010000064.1:0-2792 GCA_040752795.1 Cyanobacteriota bacterium | reverse complement strand
AATATGGAAGTGCTGCCATTTGTAGGAATTCATGGAAACTTACAGACTTATCACCCTGAAGACCACGAACAATTGAACCAGGGATATCAACTAAAACTTTTTTAACCCCGAGGCCTAAATCTTGAATAGCATTATTTCTCAGAATCTTATCAGGTGAAACATGATGCTCTTCCATAGATTTAACTTCTCTTCTTGGCTGGAAAGCAGCACCACCTATTTTATCAGGTTCTGATTTAAAAGCTATATTATTAGGTTTTACAATAGTATTTGGAATCATATTTCGAGAAAATACCCTATTTCTTACCGGGGAGTTATAAACTTACCTGATTCTTATAATTGAGCTTCTGATGAATTAATGACCCTAAATAAAAAATATTGCTAAATAATTTAAACTTTTTTACAAGTGTTTACAAGAGTCTGAAATGCCTTATCACTACAGAACAAATTTTTCAACTTTAAAAAAAATACTTATAACCATAAACACAGCACTTTAATTTGTAGCTTAAACCTTTGATAAGTGCTAATATCAGGTATCATTACTACTTATTTTATTCCGATTCTTAAAATAAGCTATACCAATCCACGAAAGAAAACTATATATGGACTAAATTTACTACAGGGTGTTTATCGTTGCGTAGCAACGATAAACACCCTGCCCTCAATTCTCTGGAATCTATCATTATTTTCAAGGAATAGTATATTTAACAAAACTTGTTATAAAAAAATTTACTCAACTTATCAAACGCCTCTAAATTCCTGTCAGAAAAAAGTTGCACTATTATTCCATTCGAACAAATAAAAAAAAATCATCCTGTTACGGATGACTGATAAGAGTTTCTTATAAAGTTTTACTAACTAACTAGAACGTAGTGAACAATAGAATGTAAACGAAACATAAACTTATCGACATTAATGTAAACCAAAAAAACATCAAGGGATGCTGATTTTGCCACATCGTCATTACCGAATTCCTTCTCACGAGATTTGAACTTTTATCAAATACTCTCTTCATCTTCCATCCCCCTACCTGGCTAATATTTCTCTTTAGTGCATGTCTTTGTACTTTTATCATATCTCACTATAGCAATAATTGAATCATCCATTTGGCTTAAAGGGTTAATTAACAAAAGTTAACAATTACTGCTTCTTCCTTTCGACTATACATAACAACTAACTACCATATAAGCGTTAATCAGTTAATTAGAGTTATAGCTATTATTTCCCTATACATTTATCCCGTTTTTGTTAATAGCCATTACCAGTTTAGTTAGGAATGTTTGCTAAAGACCATAATAGACACTTAGTAAATCCCCCTCTCACTAAGATGTTTTTTTCCTTTAGCAAAATTATTATAGAACAGAGATATAAATAATCATACCTTTATTTGAAAATTAATTTGTATATTTTAACATTGTTTAAAAAAAGCTTTACTAACAGAGAATTACCTTGCTTTACAATTGTTATTAATATTGAAAATAAAGTTTTTTTTAAATATGTCCTTCTGAAAAGCTTTCTAGCAACCTTTTTTAAAAGTTTCATTAATAAATAAAACACTGTTTATTTATTAATTAGAGCAATTTAAAGCTATTTTAAAAAAGTTGTATAGCAAACACTAATTAACAGAGGATTTAAGGCAAAATAATTCAAAAGTATATTCAAATAATATTGTTAATTTTAATTGAATTTATATTCGTATTATATTTGTTTAATATTTTACCAGTTGAATAACCAATAATCATTCCTATTATTGCTACAAGGCTTATTTTTAAAGCTTTTCAGCCATTTAAACAACAAATAATTTACTAAATATTTGCATGCATAATTTTTATAGTTTAAGTCTTTATTTTTTTAACCCCTCTAAGAAATTTGGATGAACAATTAAGATTTTGGGGGCTTTAGAAAAGTTTGTGGACAAATATAAAAACAGAATAATTACTTTTTCTTTATTATGAATCATTTTAAAGGCTTCGGGGTATTTAAACCTGTAATTCTTATTAATAAGACACTATAGGCCTAACATTTTACCACAGAGCTTAAACAACAAAATTTAGAGTACAATGATTAAAACATTCTTTTTTTAACTTATTTTATATAGCCCCATTAAAATTAATATTACTTGTAAATTATTTTGACAACCTCCCGATTGTACCGGCGTCTTTATTAATATATTTTACTAGCTTATGAGGCACTGATTTCTCATACCAGGCATCATGAATAGACTTACCATTTAAATAATCTAGTTTCAGATGAAATGTATCAAATGTTCCAGCCGGAACAGTTACTTTTTCTTCACCGATCACACTAACAGAATAATCTCCAACATAACTATTAGCAGGATTATAATGTTTAAAAGAAATCTTCTTTTTCTTGTCCATTTCCATTGCCATAACACTCATCAATAATGAATCATTATGATAAGTATTATCTGGTATATCAACAGTAACATTCTGGGCACCTTCAGGAGTTTTAGCTTTTACATTAACAACATTATTTTTAAAATCACCACTAACAGAAAATTCCTGGCCTCCAAGTTCGATTTTTCTAAAGGCTTTAATAGGCTTTAAGTTCTGATCATTAACTAAAACAGAGGTATTTTCCAGGCCTGTAGTCTTAATTAAGAAAGTACCATCCTGTGTTTTTTTAACAGAAAAAGTTGTATCTCCTATATTCTTTCCTGCTTTTTCCCACACAAAATGATAACTGGCTTCCTGTGGTAACAACTCCGGATTAAAAATTTGATCCTCCGCATTAACAAATTGATTACTTATTATTATTACCCCTAATAAAAAAGC
>JBFMGH010000063.1:0-7802 GCA_040752795.1 Cyanobacteriota bacterium | reverse complement strand
AAATAAGATTGAACGCAGCAACTAAGTGACAAGTAAACTTGCCACCCCAGGGTGTCCCATTGAAGTCCCTCTTTTAAAGGGGATGATTACAAATATAAAAAGATTTAATTGCTTTTCTACTTGTTAAAAGATCTTTAGAATTGCCCAATAAATCAGGAAGAACCTTAACCCTACAACCTCCTTGCTGATTCCTGATTTGTAATCTGGGTTAAATTATTAGTTTATCTTTTATTTATTCTATATAACTTTTAAATTTTTATATAAGATTATATTTAAGCGCTAAAATAGCAGCTTGCATTCTATTTTCAACTTTTAACTTTTTAAGTATATTTTTAACGTGATTCATTACAGTTTGATCACTAATAAAAATCAAATTTCCAATCTCTTTACTATTATACCCTTTAACAATATAGCCTAAAATTTCTTTTTCTCTATCAGTTAGTGGTTCAAAATTGCCATCAGAAAAAGGTAATTCAATTTCACTAATAATATTGTTAGTTTTTTTTCTAATATTTGCTTCTATTCTAGCCATCAGAACTTTAAACGTAAAGGGTTTGATAACATAATCATCTGCTCCATCATAAAGAGCTCGAGCCTCTGACGAGGAATCATCAATGGCTGTTAACATAATAACCGGGCAATTTTTTAATGTAGAAAGAGAACGAATTTTAACGAGGATTTCCCAACCAGTAGCTCCTGGTAACATTAAATCTAAAAGAATTATATCATATGTAGGTTTATTAATTGTTTTTAGATGTTCTTTTGCATTATTACCGTCATCTATAACAACAATAGTATGATTTCTTGCTTCAAAGGCACTTTTTAAATAGGAAGAAATGTGTTTATCATCTTCAATTAAAAGAATATTATATGATTTTGCTTCAATATTCATTTTTACTTTAACTTTTTATAAATGAAATTCAATCAAAATACCAATTTTATTTTAACAAATAAAATAAAAATAGATCTCTAGAGAATTAATGTTTTATTCTTGATTTAAAATAGTAGTTAGTATAATAAATTATTTAATAATATTATGAAACACAAGCTTTTTATTTCTATATTAATAATTACTCTTATTTTAAGCTTTTTTGAATTGTTTAAAACTTTTGATAATAAAGTTTATGATTATTTTATTGTTATAAATCAAGAAAGAACTATAAATCAAAATATTATAATTGTTGAAATAGATAATAAAAGTATTAAAGAAATTGGTTACTGGCCCTGGAATCGTAAAATTTATAAAGACTGTTTGCAAAATATTATAGCTTCTTCACCTGCTGTTATAGGTATTTACTTAACATTTAGTTATTCTCAAGGAGACTATAAACAGGAAGAAGCCTTATATAATATGTTAAAATCATTTCCTGATTTAGTTATAAATGCCGACTTTGACTATTATTCAGACAATAGCGTTAATTTACTTGTTCCAAACAAAGGATTATATCCTGATATCAAAAAAACACACTCTTTTTATATAGAAAAAGATATAATAAGAGAAATTCCACCCTTTAAGATTTTACCAGCGTTTTCATTATATGTTTTAAAACTTTATTATAATAAATATCCTCTGAAAGCAGCTGGAATAACAAATAAATTAGGGCATTTACTTAATAATATTACTAATACACAATATTCTGTTAATGAAAATCTCCTTATTAATTATAAAAGAACCCCTGATAAATTTAAACATATTTCTTTCGTTGATGTTTTAAATAACAAATTTAAGCAAAAAGACTTTCAAAATAGAATTGTTTTAATAGGTATAACAGATAAGTTTTTAACTCATTTCTTTGCAACCCCTTTTATAACAAAAAAAGAAAACTTATCATCTTCTTCAGTTGAAATTAATGCTCAAATTCTTGACAGTTTAATGAGTCAAAATGGTTATAAAGAAAACTTTTTCTATCTTACTGTATTGTTTACAATCACTATAGCTGTAGCATATTATTTTTTAAGCAAAAAATCTTCTATTATTATTCAGGGTGTATGGTTTGTTTTGTTTCTAATTACAATCTTCCTGTGTAGTTTTTTGTTTTTTAAATATACAATTTATTGGATACCTCCTGTAAGTGCTATATTTTTTGTTGTTGTAATATTCATTTTTCATATCTTTATTACCGTATCTAATATTGATACTAGCCTTCTTGCTAACATTAAAGCTCTTAATAAAGATGAAAACATTACTTTAAGTGAGATCCCAACTGATATTAATGATAAGATTGATTTACTAAATTCTTTGATAAATGTAATTTCACTGGATAGACAAACAATTAAAGCAATAATAAATGGTGTTAATAGTGGAATAATAGTTGTTAATACATCAGGTAATATTTTATGGACAAACGAACAGTTTCTAAGTCTTTTTGAAGAGAAAAATATACTTAATAACAATATTCAAGATTTAATAAATGATTTAACTGAAGAAGAATTAAATTCTTTAAAATATATTTCTAATGCTTTTAAAAAAGAATTAACTGTCAATAAAAAAGACTTTCTGTGTGTTTTTACTCCGATAAACAATAATCATTTTGCTGGAATTTTTAATGATATTACAGAATTGAAAGAAGTTGATCGTCTTAAAACAGAACTGATGAGAATGGTTAGCCATGAGCTAAAGACACCCATAACAAACATCATGTTAGCCACAGAAGATATTATAGATTTTGATGACAGGAATCGAACCATTAACAATACTCATAATATCTTTGAATTTGCCCAACTAATGCAAAATATTATTACAAATTTTCTTAATTTAAATAAATTAGAACACAACCTGATGGATGTAATAATAGAAGAAACAGATATTTTGAATGTTATTAATAGAAGTATTGAACTACAGATACCATTTGCTGAGACAAAAGATGTCCAAATTATTGTTGAATACCTTGATAAAGCAAATACAAAAGTGTTAGCAGATAAAAAGCTTCTTGAAATTGTCTTCAATAACCTGATATCAAATGCTATCAAATACTCAAAACCTTTTGAAAAAGTAGTTGTTATTCTTAGACCAGAAGGAGATTTTCTTGTAATATCTGTTGTTGACAATGGTGTTGGTATTTCAAAAGAAGAACAAAAACACATATTTGAAAAATTTTATAGGGCAAAAAATAATAAATTACTTGAAATAAAAGGTACTGGTCTGGGGTTATCTATAGTTAGTATGATTTTAAATTTACATAACAGCATAATTAGTCTTCAAAGTGAGGAAAACAATGGAAGTTCTTTTAGTTTTAAACTACCAATAAATAAATCACAACAAAATGCCAGTGATTTTATTTGATAACCTTTTATGTAAAAAATATCCTCTTCGGTAGTTTAAAGAAAGTGAGCCTTTTATTTAATTGCCGGGTTTGAATATACAAAATTGAAAATATTTTCAATTAACTAGGTAAAACATTTATAAATCTTTTTCAGCAGCTTTTTTAATATTTTTAATCATCCCACGAAAAATAAACCAGTGAATAGGGTATAAGGCGTACCAGTATAAAAGGCCAAATAATCCCGAAGGGTAAAATATTGCCGATTGAGAAATTTCAGTAAAAGTTTCCTTTTCTTTCACTTCAAACTCAAGCCAGCCATTTCCAGGTATTTTCATTTCAGAAAAAAGTCTTAAAAGCTTATTAGGCTCATATTTTTCCACTCTCCACCAATCAATAGTATCTCCTACTGCAATTAGTTCTGGATCACGCCTGCCCCTTCTCAGGCCTGCCCCACCAACGCATAAGTCAATAAATCCTCTAATATGCCATAAAAAATTAGCATAATACCATCCATGAATCCCACCTATTCTTTGTATTGGTTTAAAAGCTTTATCTGCAGATAGATTAGTTTTTACTTTTTGAAAATCAATTAATCTGTTACCAACTTTAACATTTAAACATACATCATCAGTACAACCACAGGATGATACTGCATCTGCCCAGTAGGTTTTTGAAAACTTTTTTTCTTCATATTTTAAAGCTAGTTTTATAGATTCTTCTATGCCTTTAGGTTTTATATCAAATGTTTCAAGGGCTTTATTATCCACAACTACAGTAGAATTACGAACGCCTTCAATTAACTTGCGTCCTACTCTTGCATATATAGGTGTTATTAATCCAAGCCATAAACTTGATAAATAAGGAGTTAAAAAAGGAACAGGAATCATTATTCTTTTAAGATTTCGCTGTTTAGCATATTCTTGCATAATTCCGCCGTAAGAAACAGCGTCTGCACCTCCTATTTCAAATACTTCATTTTCATTTGTTTCTAATTCGATAGACAAAAGAAGGTATTCAATTACATCCATAACATAAATAGGCTGTGCAAGATTAAATACCCAGCGTGGTGTTAACATTAGAGGTATTTTTTCAATTAGAGCCCGCACTAATTCAAAAGACAGACTACCTGCTCCAATAATTATTGAGGCTCTAAATTCAATTATTTGAACACCAAAAGAACTTAAAATCTGTCCTACTTCCTGTCGGCTTTTTAAATGAGATGATAAATTATCACCTTCACCTAATCCTCCAAGATATATTATTCTTTTAACCCCGGCTTCACTAGCTGCCTGGGCAAAATTAATTGCTCCTGCCCTATCAAGTTCTTCAAAAGAACCCATTGCTCCCATTGAATGTACCAAATAAAAAGCAGTATGTACGCCTTCTAATGCACTGGATAGAGATAATGGATCAAGTATATCTCCTTTAAATATACTTACTTCTTGTGGCACTTTATCTTTTAAATATTCAGGGCGTCTTGCAAGACATCTAACTTCATAGTGATGGCATTTTGAAATAATCTCTTTTACTAAGAGACCCCCTACATAACCGGTTGCACCTGTAATTAAAATAAGTTTTTTCATTTTACAAGCATTAATAACATAAAAACTTTATTTAAAGAAATCTGTATTAATTAATACAATTGAAGAATACTACAAATTTATAATGAATTTTATTCTATTTATCAACTTTAATTTATGAGAAATTTAACCTGGTTACTTCATGAATTTATTACATTTACGAAAACCTGCTTCTAATGACATATTTAAAAAATACTGAATTAACAGTGTGTAAATTCATATGATAGTTCTCAGAAGAAGAGATAGGGTGTGTTTTTGACTGGATATATAATTTAAAAAAATTTTGAAATACTGTTAAAAAGTGACCGGAATCAAAAAAATTGATTTAACATAATAAATAAACTAGATATTCTGCCCTTTTATTTAAACAGAAATAACTAATTTTAACCTGGTTAATTCGTGAATTTGTTACAAACTCTCAAGGCTCAAGTAATGACTTAAGTTAAAGATTTATGCATTTAACATACTGTAAATATTTAACAGGGATCAGGTTTTAGAAAGCCGGGCTCAAAAGGACCGCAGGGCGGCCCTTTTGAGCCCTCGATAAAGATCTATTTCCGAAACTTTGTGAATAATCCGGGTTAAAAAACCTTTATGGTACATTTTTTTTAATGTAGTATAAATATAATCTGGAAAACTTTCATTGATTTATTATTATATATATATAAATTCACGGAGAACTCTAAATGTCTTCAATAGCAAAAATTCTATATGTTGATGATGAGCCTAATTATCTTAAAGATGTATTGCCAATGTATGGCTATGAACTCGAAATAGCCCAGGATGGAATGCAAGCTCTTCAAATACTTAGCAATAGAGATCACAAATTTGACCTAATTATTTTAGATGTAGTTATGCCCAAAATGGATGGCTGGGAAGTATTAAAAACACTAAGAAAAGACAGTTTTTATAAAGATATACCAATTGTAATGTTAACTTCACTTGATTCAGAACAAAAAGAAGTCTTGGGGTTGAAATTTGGTGCTGATGATTATATTACAAAACCCTTCTCTGTCCCTAAACTGTTGGCTCGCATTGAGTCATTACTAAGAAGAGCGAACTGGCAGGAAGATAAAATACAAGCATCTTCTGTTAATTTACCTTTCACTTCAGAAGAACCATTGCAAATGTTAACCACCAGAGAAAAAGAAGTATTACAACTTGTTGCTCAAGGCTTAAGTAATCAAGAAATAGCTAAAAAAATTGTTGTTAGAGAAGTTACTGTCAAAGCTCACCTGAATAACATTTTTAAAAAATTAAATGTTATCAGCAGAACCCAGGCTGTATTATTAGCGATGAAAATGAATATGATTGATTAAGTTATTATTGTATATATCAATTTACTATTGAAATAAAGGTTTTTTTACATTAAAAAGTATGTTTATAAGTTTTTCCATAAAGGTAGTTTTGTTATTTCATCAATCTCTCTAATGCAATCAGGGCCATCAACTTCATGAATATATACTTCACCAGCAAACACAATACAACCTGGCATTGTATGTCCTGCCAATGTTTCACCTTTATTATCAGATAAAACAAGGTGAATATGAGCAAAAGGATTACCATCTTTAATAGAAATATTTCCGTAACAATTAACAATTTCGACATTTTTATTTATAGAAATGGTTTCATATTTTTTTTCTTGCTGATTATAATATCCTACTGTAGCTTTTTTTAGTGCTCCTAAAACACTAATATATCCTGTTTTAATATTATTTTCTTTGCAAAAAAGATGGATCTCTTCTAAAAGATCTCTGTCATAATCTAGCCTACCTATAAAAACCCTTTTAGGTCTATAAACATTTGCCCACATAAAACACTCCTGAAGTTTAATTAATTATCAACAAGCATAAACAGTTGCAAAACATTATTCTAAATATAATTATCAGGTATTTAACGACTCAATCAGGGATAAGTTTTCTCAATATTTTGAGTTTTTTTTTATTATCTGTATTGTAATGTATAAGTCTAATACCAATCCACGGAAGTAAACGATATATGGCTTTAAATTATTCTAGGGTATTTTTACCTGCGCAGGCAAAAACACCCAGACTCTATAACTGAAATCTATAAATTACTTTCAAGGATCAGTATAAACTATAATCTTTCATAAATCTAAAACACAGTCAATACAAAGCAGAAAGTAAAATAATCAATAATATAAGAACTATTATAAAGCAGATTATTGTTTATTATTACAGATGTTATTATACATTTTTATATAAATAACAATGTATTACTTATATGTTATTCAAATAATGCTTATTGTTATTAAATTGATATGGATTCAATCCCGATTTATGATATAAAGACAAATTTTCATTACTTTCAAACAGTGAATAAGTTTTGAAATCATTCTTTTCAATAATATCATCAATTATTTTATCTCTTTGTAAATATATTAAAATAGCATAACAATTATCTTTTATAGGAATTTCAATGATTTGAGGATTAGATTTAAACGTATACTTTTCTTCAAATAGTAATTCTAGAAAATCAAAACATTTAATTCTTATTTCTTTTGAATGATCAATAAAGCTAGTTTTTTTATACAGATCAGTTAATAAAAGTAAATTAACTTTCTTTTTTTCAAGATATTTTAAAGTACCAATTTTTCTATGACTTGGATGGTTCCACAGTTTGATTCCATTTTTAGCAATCCATCGATCATTTAATCCCAGCAGGTCAATAATATACAGCTCAGAATAAAATGATATAGCACCCACAGGAATAACTGCTAACTTAATTTTAGGGCTATAATCAAAAACATAACCAAGTTTTCTTCCAATATCAATCCAGTTTGAATTACCCGTAAGAACCCTGCCTTTTAATTGTAAAACGGGTTCTATCCATAAACCTTTATAAAGTGCAAAGAATGTTTTGGTATGATAGAAATTGCCAAAGATAATAATTAGAATTAATACGATTGTAAGTTCTTTCTGGTTGATAAATCTAAATA
>JBFMGH010000062.1:0-2376 GCA_040752795.1 Cyanobacteriota bacterium | reverse complement strand
ACAATCAATAAGAGTTTAAAATAATTTGAACACACTAATTTCTCGCTTCGATTATTATATTTACTATTAATTTACATATTTGTTGTAACTGTGAAAAAGAGATTTGCTCTTCTAAACTATGAGATTTTTTGAAGCCAACACCTAAAATAACTGTTTCTATACCATTATAATTAAATATATTTGCATCACTACCAGAACCAATAGCTTTAATTACCGGTTCAATACTAAGATTATCACAAGCGGTAAGTGCCAGGGTAACGACAGGATGATTAGTTTCAATAAGAAACCCATGATAGGCAAATTCTTCTTTAAAATCAAATTTTGCCCCGGGAAATTTTTCTATTGATTTCTGGGCTTCAACACAGTATGCAGATAAAATCCCATCCAGTTTAGTTTCATACAGACTTCTGATTTCACCTTTTAATATAGTGTGTTCCGGAACCACATTGTTAGCAGTTCCACCCTGAATCAAGCCTATATTAGATGTAGTCGAGTCATCGATTCTTCCAATGGCAATATTATTCAAGAATTCTGAAGCTAAAATAATTGAGTTAATACCCTTTTCTGGTGCCATGCCCGCATGAGAACTTTTACCCCAGAAATCAATTTGAAATCTTTTTTGAGAAGGTCCCTGTGTTATTACTGTTCCAACAGGGGCTTCTGCGTCAACAGAATACGCATATTTTGATTTAAACAGACCAAAGTCAAGCATTTTAGAGCCTTTAAGGCCTATTTCTTCTTGAACTGTAAAGACTAACTCAATATCAGGATACTCAAAATTTCCCTCTTTGATTATTTTAATGGCTTCGACAATCGCTGCAATACCCGCTTTGTCATCAGCAGATAATATGGTCTCACCTTCAGAATAAATTATATAATCATTTTTATCTTTTTCAATTAAAGTCTCAATATTTTTACAGGGATTTACACTATCTAAATGAGCAATAAACATTATGCTTTTAGTGTTATCAGCAATATTTGAATTTATTTTTGCTACAACATTACCAAAATTATCCTGAACTAAAGAATCTAATTCAAGTGATGTTAACTTATCAACCAGCCAGAGAGTCAATTCTTCCTCATTCTCTGAAGGATTGTGTATCGGAACTATTTCCAGAAATGTTTTAACAACTTCCGGATAATCAACAGGTTTTAACATAAAGGTTTCAGTTTATTATCAACTACTTAAACTTTTTCTTTTTCTTCTTTGTCTTTAGTTTTAGCTTCAGCTTTCTCTTCAGTTTCAGATTCAGTCTTATTTTTATCAGGATCAAGAGAATCAGCAACTTTTTTCAAAACATCCTGTCCGGTTTTTTGTAAATCATCAATAGATTTTTCAGCTTTTTTTTGAACTTCTTGAATAGCATTTTCAGCTTTTTTATAGGTAGCGTTTGTTTCATCAACAATAATTTTTCTTGTTTCTACACCAGATCTAGGAGCCAATAAAACTCCTAAAAGGCCACCAACCATACAACCTATAAATAAGCCACCTACAAATTTACCAAAATCAGACATTTTTATCTCCTTCTAAATGAGTTCCTATACGTAGAAATTATTTATTTATATCAGCAAGAATTCTTTTTAATGCTTCTGATAAACCTGCAAAAAAACCTGACAGGCTAATCTGAGCTTTCTTGACCACTGAACTTGTAGAAACTGACGCCTGATCAATTGTTTCAGACAGTTGTGTTACATGCTTATCTGCTTTATCAGAAATAGAACTCAAATGAGTTAGAATTTTCTGAAATTCATCCAGAGTAGGCTTTAGTTCGTGTTCAACAAGTTCTAATAATGAATTCATTGACTTAAGCAGGTCTGATAGTCTTATAAATATTTGTATTAAAAAGAATATTGATATACCTATCATTATTACTGCAAATGATAAAGAAAAGTTTAATTCAGATGATATATGTTCCACTGGATAACTCCTTAATTAATAGCCTAATTCTTCTTCTAGCTCTTCACTTTGTTTTGCTGCAGCCATTTTACCTGCTCTAATAGCATTATCTATTTTGCTGAACTTTTTCTCTATTGAATATCTTGTTTTATCTATAAAACTTTCACATTTATCTTTGGTATCGTCCATAGTTTGATTTAAATTGCCAGGTAAATCATGAGCAATGTTTTTAAGATTTGTTCGAATTTCATTACCGGATTTAGGTGCTAATAATAATCCAAGTGCGGCACCAATTCCCATCCCGAATACTAAGCCGACTCCGAAACTTATGTATCCATCTGATTCTGTAGACATATAATGAATTCTCCTTCTTGGCTGATGTTGTATATTTTTAGTATAACAAAGAGTTCTCGATAATAATTTTTATTAATAAATTTTTTATAAAGTTAATCAGCTGGTCTGATATTTAGAAATAGTTG
>JBFMGH010000061.1:0-3571 GCA_040752795.1 Cyanobacteriota bacterium | reverse complement strand
CCAGTATTTTATTATGATAAGAACATTGAACATAAAGAAGATATTACAAAACTAAAAGATTTGCTTTTAGATATGGATAAAATTGTTGAAGGACAGCAAACACTACTTCTTTTTAAGATGAGTGCCTGGAAATTTGTTGAAGATTCAGAATATAATTCAATTAGATCTCTTTTAAAACAAAGTCAATAACAAAAGTAAGTGATTGTATATGTTAAAAAGGCTAAAATTAAATAAAAATTATGATTATATTTCTTTTAAATCTTCTGTGGCAAGAAGTTTTAGTAAATATATTGTATTTTTGATAGCTATAATAATTGTTGTTTTGTTTGTTTCTATTAAATCTCAAGAAAACGTGTTTAAAAACAATTTTGAAAACAGTATTACATTTATAACCAGTGTACTTGGAGAAAGTATAGTTGATGCTACAGTTGGTAACGATTTTATTTTTCTTGAAAATCTTATTCATATTTTAATTCATAAGCAGCAAGATATAGTTTATGTAATAGTTATAAATGATGATAAGAAAGTATTAATCTCTTCTATTGATTCTTTTGTTTCAAAAAATCAGAAAGAACTAAAAGATGGCTTTAACTTGAGAATAAATAGCAAAAATAGCCACAAAGTAATACTTAGAAAACAACAGGAACCTTTATTTAGAGAGGAACTTAACAAAGAAAAAGAAAAAATTATCGAAGAAATTACGTTGCTAAAAGAAGAACACCCACTGTTGGAAAATTATTCTACTTATGAAAGCTTAAGGGTTGTTTTAGAAATAAATAACAAAAATCTTGATAATTTAAATAAATTTATTACCAGAATAAAAAAAGAAGAAAGCCAAGAAAAAAGAAGTCACAACAAAAATATATTAAGCAATACAATAAAAAATAAAGAAATTGAGATTGATAACTTACTTAATAGCATAAATTTAATTTATAATTTGTGTGATTTATATTCTAAATTAACTCTTACAGAAGAATTAATACAAAAAATACCCAATGATAATATGATATATGAAGTATCTTCACCTATAGGTAATTCTTTTGGAATTATCAGAATAGGTTATTCTCCTAAACATTTAAGATCTTTGACCAACAAAATGTATTTAATTATGGGTTTAATTGGCAGCTTGTTTATTTTTATTGGGTTTATAATAGTAATTCAACTGGCAGAAGAAAGGGTAACATTAGAAAAAACTGTTGAAATAAGAACAAAAGAACTAAATGAATCATTACATCAAATTGAAAGTGTAAATCTTCACTTACAAGAAGCTCTTCAACACAAGAACAGATTTTTAAATACTATGAGTCATGAGCTAAGAACACCACTAAATGCTGTTATAGGTTTTACAGATATGTTAAATCACCAATATTTTGGAGAATTAAATGAAAAACAACTGGAATATATACTACAAATTAAACAAGGTGGAAACCATTTGTTGTCTTTAGTAAATGATATGCTTGATATAGCTAAAATTGATTCTGGTTCAATGGAATTTCAACCAGAAAAAGTTTCACCATTTGAATTAATTGTTGAAATGGTTTCACTGATGCAGGCTCAATATAAAGCCAAAAATGTTACATTAACTCTAAAAGTTCAAAATAAGAATGACTGTGTTTTTGCAGACAAAAGAAAATTTAAACAAATTATGCTAAATTTATTATCTAATGCAATTAAATTTACACCTTCTGGAGGTAAAGTTATTATTTTTACTGAAAAAATAAATGATAAAGAATTAAAAATACTTGTCAAGGATACAGGATGCGGAATTAAAGAAAAAGATTTTGATAAAATATTTTCTGAGTTTTATCAATCTGACCAGACTCGAGATCAAGCACTCGGAGGAACAG
Source organism: Cyanobacteriota bacterium (assembly GCA_040752795.1). Lineage (GTDB taxonomy): Bacteria > Cyanobacteriota > Vampirovibrionia > JBFMGH01 > JBFMGH01 > JBFMGH01. The sequence continues at coordinate 1,724 of JBFMGH010000061.1, read as the reverse complement.
GTATTGGCCTGGCATTATGTAAAAGGTTAATAGCTATGCATAGAGGTGAAATTGGAGTTGAAAGCCAGAATGGAAATGGTAGCACTTTCTGGTTTACTATGACTTTAACAGATTAGTTTTATTAAGGAATGCTATAACCAGTATTATTTAGATTAATATTCCAGGCCATAATGTTGTCATTATCATCATCCCACTCTTTATCATCTTCTTCCCAGTAAGTTATATTTTTTAAATTTCCAGTTAAAGTATTATTTTTAAAATCCATGGAAATAGATTTTCCATTTACACTTTCATCGTTTGAAGTTATTGTACCACTTAGTTTTCCGTTAACAAGTTTACCCAAAATTTGATAATTTCCGCAACTAAGACCACTAGAAGCATCGCAGTTTTGGTCATGTTGAAATATTATGACATCATCTCCAACCGTTAAGCTTACAATGTTTGCAGCTGCAGTTCCAGACCGTACTATATCAACCTCGTCAAGCTTTCCTTCGTCCATATCGCCATAAGATCTGGTTGAAGAACCAAAGCTTATTTCTACTGGCACTGTACCATTAGGGTATTCAGCCGCATGTTGCTCAATTAAATAAGCCATAGCACCAGCAAGATATTTTTTAACACCTTCTGAACCGGATGTCTCCATAACTATATCAAAATTTTCAACAACATTAAGAGGAATATTAACATTCTGGCCATTGCTTGCGACAAAAGACGCCGAACCATCCGAATTTAAAGTTATATTGACATTACTTGTATTAAACATTGAGAAATCTGGGTCTGAAGAGGAAGTTGTCGTTTGGTTTTCATATAGAGTTTTATTATTATCATTTATTGCTTTAGTATTATAATCAGGATTATATTTTAAAGGATCTGAAGGATTTACAGAACTAATAGTTGTATTAGTAGAACCAGCTACTGAAGAATCAGATGTGAAAAACGAAGCAATCTTATTACCAAAGACTAATAAAACAAATAAAGAACCTAAAAACACCAGCATAGTAATTAATATGAATTCAACGGCTTCCTGAGCTTTGTTATCCCTCATATTTAGCTCCTTTTATACTTATTAATAATAATAACTATAACAATTAATGATTAACTCCCCTTATACATTATAAATATTAATATAATTATATTTTCGAACTTTTTAATTAATTCTTTAATTAAGTTATGATATTAATTGTGAATAGTTAAAACAAGGGTGACACTTCTTAAGTAAAATTAAGTTGATAAAAATAAATTTATACTATCTGGTGTTGTTATTTAAAAACCGATTATTATAGTTATTTTTGTCATTAATGAATAATGTTATTTAGTTAGATTTGAGTTTCAGTTTTGTAAAATTTTAATGGTCGTGATTACTTGACCTTTTTTTAAGGGTGGTTTCCTCTGCATAGTGGGGGGAAACCAGAATAACATTTTGTTATTTGAATATGCCCCAAAAAAATTTGACACAACCAACTAAAAACTATCAAATTACAGCTTGCTTTCTATGCTTTTAATCCATTAATTCAATTTTTGATCTTCAAGGTGTGAAAAAACTAACTGGTTATCTATTCTATCAACAACAATTATATCTTCCGAGTAGTAATAATAAAAACAGATTTTACGCAGCATTCAAAAAAGTATTTAATTGTCTAGGTTTTAATTTCCTAACCTTATGTAAAAACTCCTGGTGAGCGGCTTCTACGCTTTTGTTTGGATATTTTTTTCTTAAGTATGAA
>JBFMGH010000060.1:0-5694 GCA_040752795.1 Cyanobacteriota bacterium | reverse complement strand
TGTTTTTCGGTGCGCAGCACCGAAAAACACCCTATAGTAAATTTAAAGCATATATCGCTTACTTCCGTGGATTGGTATACGTATTGATATCTGAATGAGAGAGATAAGAAAATAAAGTTAAAATAAAAAACTGTTAACCTATGTTGGCCATGTAGGGACAGGTTTAACCGGATTTTTAAACTTAGTAATATTAGGTTGAAAGTGCAAATTAATACTTCCAACAGGGCCATTTCTCTGTTTAGCAATAATTATTTCTGCCTCGCCGCGTTTTTCAATTAATTCAGGGTGATAATATTCGTCTCTGTAAATGAACATAACGATATCAGCATCTTGTTCAATACTGCCACTTTCTCTTAAATCTGAGAGCATAGGTTTTTTATTCTGGCGTTGTTCAACAGCTCTTGAAAGTTGAGAGAGTGCAATAACAGGTACATCAATTTCTCTAGCCAGGGCTTTAAGGCCTCTGGAAATAGTTGATATTTCCTGCACTCTATCACCTCTGGCTCTGGAGTCACCTTCCATCAGTTGTAAATAGTCAATAATAATCAAGCCCAGGTCAGGTTTTTCATATTTAAGTTTTCTGGCTTTAGATCTGACTTCCATGACAGAAATAGCCGGAGTATCATCAATAAAAACGGGAGCAGGTGCCAGTCGTGCCATGGCAGTAGAAAGTTTAGTCCAGTCATCCATTTGCATGTGGCCTGTTCTAATGCGTTGCGCATCGATTTCTGCTTCGGCGCACAATAGCCTTTGAACCAGTTGTTCTTTAGACATTTCAAGTGAAAAGAGAGCGATAGGAGTTTGTTTTCTTATAGAAGCTTCAGCAGCAATATTAAGACAGAAAGCAGTTTTACCCATACTGGGTCTTGCTGCAAGAATAATTAGATCAGATTTTTGGAAGCCGGCTGTTAAGCTATCGAGATCATAAAAACCGCTTGATAAGCCTAATAATTCGTCTTTATTTTCGTATCTTTCTTCAATTCTGTGGAAGCTTTCAGTAACGATATCTTTAATATGAGTTAATTCTCTGGTATCTCTGCGCTGGCCAAGTTCAAATACAAGCCTTTCTGCAAAGTCAAGGGCTTTATCGATATCATTTTCTTCATAGGCCTGTGAGACAATGGAAGTACCGATTCTTATTAAGTCTCTTAAGATTGATTTTTCAGATACTTTTCTGGCATGGTATTCAACATTAGCAGTAGTAATGACAGATAATGCCAGGTCATTAATATAAACTCTTCCGCCAACAGAATCAAGTTGATCAATATCTCTGAGGTATTCAGAAACAGTAACAAGGTCAACAGGTTCATTCTGGTCAAACAAATCAAGGACAGCCTGATAAATATACTTATGACTTTGTTTATAGAAATTTTCTGGTTTGACATATTCCAGAACTGTAGGTATACAGTCCGGGTTAACAAGAACAGCACCTAATATAGCCTGTTCAGCTTCAATGCTCTGTGGTGGTAACTTATCGGGTCCTGAATCTATTGACTGTCCGCCTGGCACTTGTAACAATCCTTTATAAATAATCCGGTTCTATCTTTATATAGCAATATTGATTTTAAATCAAATGTTTTGAAAATATAAGGTTAACAAATGCTACTATAACTGTAAATAAACTGTTTTAGGAAGTAATTAAAATTTCAGGAAAGAGGGATAACAGTTTTTGAATTAGATGAGAAATTTACCGTTTTCATAGATCAGTTTATCATCAGCAAAAATTTGCCCGCCGGCTTTCATATTTTTAATTAGATCCCAGTGAAGGCCCGATTCATTATTGCCGCCTGTTTCCGGATAAGAAGCACCGAGAGCCATGTGAATTGAGCCGCCAATTTTTTCATCGAACAGGATATTTCCTGTAATTTGTTGAATATTTTCGTTAGTGCCAATAGCGAATTCACCAAGGAATCTGGCGCCATTGTCCTGGTCAATCATGCTAAGGAAAAATTCTTCACCTTTTTGAGCAGTAGCCTTAACAACTTTACCGTTTAGAAATTCCAGGCGTATGTTTTCAGATTCAGACCCTCTATAAATAGCAGGCATATCGAAGTATATATGACCATTAGCACTATTTTCGACAGGAGAGGTAAAGATTTCACCATCCGGAAAATTGTTATTGCCGGCACAGTTGATCCATTTTCTACCTTCAACGCTGAGAGTAATATCAGTTTCTTGACCAACAACACGAATTTTATTTGTTCCATTGATTTTATCAATAATTTTTTGTTGAGTATTATGAATTTCTTTCCATTTAGCGACAGGGTCGTCTTCATAGAGGTGGCAGGCATTAAATAAGAAATCGCTATAATCATCAAGAGACATTTTAGCTTCTTGAGCGAGAGCGTTAGTAGGGAAATCGCAGCCAACCCAGCTAAGATCTTTATTAGCAGCTCTATCCAGGAAAATTTTCATTAGATCTTTTGTGGCTTTTGATCTACGGGCGAGCCTTGCAGGAGGAACGAGAACAAGGTTTTTTAAGTTATGAGGAGCACCGATAGAGACAAAGGCATCAGCTTTTTCATATTCAAGTTTGGTAAAATCGTCAATATAGTCAAGCTGTTCATCAGTAGCATATTTATAATAAGAGTCTGTAATGCCGTCTAGAGTTATTCGTAATAAAGGATAGGCACCCACTTTAAGAACTTCTTCATAGACTCTTTTAACTAAAGGTTGTGCAATGTCCATAGTTCTTATAATGACTACCTGATTTTTTTTAACCCCTACTGAATAATTAACTAATACTTCAGCATATTTTCTCCAGATATCTAACATAATAATTTCCTTCTAACGCTATTTGAAAATAATTTATCACAAAAGGTAAACAAGCCTTTGATTACTGAGAATTATTCGTAAATTTATGTTGCAGGAAAGAAAACAAAAGTTGAGGAAATTGGTGTTAAACAGCTTGTTTTATAGTAAACGCATGAAATTATGAGACATAACAGGAAATCATGAGGGTGTTATGGCCGCCGAAGGCGGGCATAACACCCGAGCCCTTTATTTTCTGAAGTCTATTTTATTTATGCGTTCATTATATTCTAAAAAATTTGTAGCTTTTGATGATCAGTATTATACCATTAAAAAATATACAGGGAGGCTATAACCGCTTTATTTGAAGGCTGATAAAGATAACAAACCAGTATTCGATTATCCTAAAATCCCGCAATTATACTTTTCCTTGAAAGTAATGATAGATTTCAGGGAATTAAGGAGCGGGTGTTTGTCGGTGCGCAGCACCAACAAACACCCTATAGTAAATTTAAATCATCTATAGTTTACTTACGTGGATTGGTATAACGGCATAATTTTATCTAACTAGGTGAGTAAAGTCTTGTCGCTTTTACTTTTTTGTTTCTCAAATTTCTCCAATGTCCCTGTATTCTGGACAAAAGGCTTTATTATTTCTCAAATTCATTGATGAATGTCAAATTTAAAAACAACTTGCAGACCTATGAGTTATTGTATATAATCTTAATGCTTTTCATGTCTATCATAATTTATGGTTAACCAAATGTTGAAAATTTTAGATTGTGAAAATAAAGATACAACTATAGAATCACTAGAAAAAATTACAGGAGTAGCACGTGATAAAATAATAGATTTCTTAAGGTTATTTGATATAGAAAACTATTATGATATGTATCCAAATTATCCTAATACTAGTGATGTGTTATTTCAGTTATTTAAAAAAAAATTTTCACCATCAATTAATATAGATTTGATATATTGGTTTCATTTAACTCGAACTTATGAGAAAAATAAATTTAAAGAAGGTATTTTACCATTAAATGAAGCAAAAGAAAAAATCTGGAATTTTCTTTTCTCTTTAATAGATGACAATTTTGAATTTAATGAGTGGCAAAGCTTTAGAGAAAATGTTGAAAATCACTTAAATAATCACTATGCAGATTTATACAGAATGAAAATGAATGATTCTGAACACTGGGGACCATTTGCAATGTTAATTAAAGATATTGCACTCAGAGCAATGGAAATAGGAAATCATGATTATCTCAAAATTCCTGAAATTGTTGAAGATATTTGTGAGAGTTTTAATAACATATACGAAATAAATTTAACGGATAAATTTTCTTCAAAAACTCAGTCATGTATTGTAAAATTTAAGTCTAATAGTTTTATTTCTAATACAGGTAAGGTTGATAAATATATTGGAGTTACTCTTTATTACCTATACTGTTTACTGCATAATCAATCTTTGAATTTGGATTGTAATATTTGTTTCAACGACAATCCAGGAATAAAAATACCAGCCAAGAATATTATAAAAGTTGAATATCTGAGTTAATATTAAAACATTAGTTTATTTAAAAGCCTGTCAATTCTTTTTCATGGTTATTTTTTTAACAAACATCTTGTTATCTTGTGACAAATATGTCATAATATGGATCTAATTAAATAACGATTTAAATTAAAAATGAAGACAATAAAATCATATAAATTAAATAACGGTAGTAAACCTTTTGACAACTGGCTGCAATCACTGGATAAAAATTTAAAAAAGAGGGTTTTAAATAAATTAATACAACTTAAAAATGAAAACTATTCAAATTGCAGTATTTTAAAACAAACCGGTGGAGTGAAAGAAGCAAGAATAAAAACTACCAGCGGTTTAAGAATTTATTTTGCTGAAGAAAACAATGAAATTATCATTTTGTTAGCTGGTGGTGATAAAGATACACAAGAAAAAGATATTGAAAATGCTAAAGAATACTTAGAAGATTATAAACAAAGGAGGCAAAAATCACTATGACAAAAGAAAAACAAATAGCCCCTTCTGAAGACTTTGAACCAACTATGCTATCAATGCTAAAAGATCCAGAACTAGCTGCTGGTGTCTTAAATGAAGCACTTGAAGAGTATATTATTGATGGACACTATGATTCTTTTGTTGGTGCAATAAAAATGGTTCTAAAGGCTTATAATATTAGTGAAATTGCAAGACAAACTGGTATTAGTAACAAACATTTACACAGAATAATTTCTGGTGAATCAAAGCCATCTTTTGATTTACTTGCTAAGATATTTAAGTATCTTGGTTATCAATTTGAATTAAAACCTATTGCTGAAAAATCAGCGTAATAGTGCGTAAAAGTTTATCCTAAACAGAAAAAAGGGAGCTGCTTAATAGTTGCTCTCTTTTTTCTGTGATTGTTTTGTGAATCAGGGAAGATATATTTTACTGTTCCTTCTTTATTTCTTCTTCTAATTTAGCCCTTAGCCATTTCACACCGCCAAGAGTTAGAAACAACTCATAATCACTATCATTAAGTGTTATAGTTCTATTTTTAACCTTCTGGCTTTCAGATTTAATAGTGCCTTCTGGCCTTCCTGAACCTTCCCTAAAACCGCCTCTTGGCATTATAACCTCACTTCCTTTAAGACTTAAAAAATAAAAAAAAATATGTTATTTAGTTTTCAAGGTGTTTTTGTTTATAAGATTATTATATAATCCCCTTTGATTATTTACAAGTGTTTTTAATCTAAAGACAAGTAATATTAATAAATTTTTACGATTAAACCCCTAAAAAAAGCAGGCTCTTAAGCCTGCCAATGAACGTTTTAAGAGGTTATTATATATACTAATTTTCCTAAAGAAATCAGATTCCAGCGAATAGCTTTCGGGTGTTTTTGCGCCCCCGCGGGGGGGGGGAAAAAAAACACACAACAAAA
>JBFMGH010000059.1:0-2758 GCA_040752795.1 Cyanobacteriota bacterium | reverse complement strand
AAACACCCTGCCTCTATAATCTGGAATCTATAGATTACTTTCAAGGATAAGTATAATAATTTTAAGTAGAAAATTAAACCGATTTATAGTTATATTATTTTACCTGTAACCCTTGTAATTGATTAATAATAATTAAATTATTTCAAATATTCAGATAATTTAAACCATAAACAAAGTGGAGGAATAATGTTTAAAAGATTTTTAAGTATTTTATTATTGCTTTTCTTATTTATTACTACCTTTAACAATATAAATATCTCTGTGTTTGCTACTGATCAAAGTGACTTAATTAAAACAATAGAAATCAACAACTTCAAAAAATACAATGACAACTTCTACAGAGGTGCAAAACCTAAAACAGAAGATCAATATAATGACCTCAAAGCCCTGGGTGTAAAAACCATTATTGACTTAAGAAGTAGATATGGTGTTGCTAAAAAATTAAAAGCCAGAAAAAGGGCAGAAAAATATGGGTTTAAATATATAAGTATTCCTCTTGTGCCAACTAAACCACCTAACAAAAAACAGGTAGATGAGTTCTTGAAAATAGTTAATGACCCAGAATATCAACCTGTGTATATCCACTGCACCTACGGCCAGGATAGGACAGGTGTCATGAGTGCTTTATATAGGCTTGAACATGACAACTGGTCCTACAATCAGGCATATGAAGAAATGGTAGATCTGGGCTATCGACAGAGACTGTACTGGAAACTTAAACGTTTTCTTAAAAATTACTATGATGACAAACAACAAACTCAACAAATTAACGATGAATAATTTTAGTAGTATAGTTAAACATAACAATAAGTAGGTAAATTATGCTAAACAAACCATCTTTTATTGCTTTTGCTGTATTATTGATAACCTTTCTTTCAGTAAATATTTATATTAAAGCAGAAACAGAAGTTGATGATAAACAGAAACTAAAATATAATCAGGATATTTTCAATACAATTACTTATGATGAACTTGTTACAATATCAGAAGGAAATGCACTAGCTCCTGAGCTTCAAGTACAAGTTGATTATGTTCTTAATAACTCTGTAGTTGACAACACAATAAGTAAAGATAGCTCTGTAAAAAACAACAATAAAGTTCTTGGAGACTTTATCAGGGTTGCCAGCTGGAATATAGCCAGAGGCATTCACCTGGATAAAATAATTAAAATCTTTAATGAACCTGAAGAAATGGCCAGACTTATTGAAGAACAAAACCCTAAAAAAGCTAATATAGTTAAAACTCAACTTGGTATATTAAAACATGCAGATATAATAACTCTATCTGAAGTAGATGCTGGAATGCCACGTACTGAATATAAAGTTATTGTTGAGGAATTCGCTAAATCAATTGGTTTTAATTATGCATATGGTATAGAATTTCTTGAGGTTGACCCTGCAAGATTAGGGCTTGAAGAATACAGATGGTCTGAAGAAGCTGATTTATTTCCTGAAGGTATAGACATAGATAAAGACAAATACCGTGGTTTACATGGCAACGCTATATTAAGTCGCTTTCCACTTAAAAATGTTCGCATTATTAGGCTACCAAAATATTATGACTGGTATACAGAAGAACGTATAAAAGTAGGAAACCTTGAAAGTATGCGCAGAAAAACCGCCTCAAAACTTTTTGGAGAAAAAGTTTTGAGAGAAATCAGATATGGTAGTCGTATTGCTTTAGTTGCTGATGCTGAAGTACCCGGACTTGATACACCCGTTACTATTGTTGCTGCGCATCTTGAGAATAGAACATTGCCTGTCTATAGAAAAAAACAAATGAAATTTCTATTGAAAAATATTGAAGATAAACAAAATCCTGTTGTTATAGGTGGTGACTTTAATACAGCGTTACATGATGCAGCACCAATTGATGCTAAAAATGCCAGAAAAAGTAGATTAAACAGGTTTCTATCAAAATTAAAAATCTATAATATACCATATAAAATGATTATTGTTCCTGCAACAACATTGCCAAGCACTGCCAGAAAAAGGCTTGATCCCTCAGTTAAAAGCATTCCTATAGTTTCTGTAAATCCAGAAAGAAAGCTTTTTAATCTATTAAAGTCATTTGAGTTTAAAGATGATACACATTTTGATTTCAGATCAACGCCGGGCAAATTTGTGGGACGCCCGGGTAACCTTGCTAATTCAAATGAAAGAAAGCTTAAAGGCTTTGTAGAAACTTATGAATTCCAAAGACCTCTTTATGTCGGTAGATTTAAACTGGACTGGCTTTTTGTTAAAGGTTATTGTAAAAAAGCTGTAGATAAAGAGTGCACTTATAAAATGGCACCCCATTTTGGAAGCACTTTAGTCGACTTAAACTACCAGTATAATGAAATATTTGCAGATCATGCCCCTGTTACCGTTGACTTACCTTTAGAAGATCCGGGGCTTCTAAGTAAACCTGAGGTTAAAGAATTAAAAACTATCATTAAAGAGAAAAAGAAAAAAAAGGATCCAGAGGCTGTTCAACGTTTGAAAGAAAAAAAATTACAGGAAAAAAATCAGCAAAAACTGGAAAAACAAAATAAGAAAAACTCAGAAAAGCAATAAGATTAAATTCTATCAAATTTAAAACACTGTTTTGTTAAGATTTAGTCTAAACAATATACTGAATAAATATTATTTCACGCTAAAGTTAATGTTATACTGATCAATAAAAGTATTTAGACCTATGTATAACTTCTTTTTAAAAAAATTATCCTTAATTATCAACTCAGATATAACATGCCTTTTTAGCCTGAAACCTGTTT
>JBFMGH010000058.1:0-7080 GCA_040752795.1 Cyanobacteriota bacterium | reverse complement strand
GGGGTTGTGGGCCGCCCCCCCCCCCCCAAAAACACCCTATAGTAATTTTAAAGCATATATAGTTTATTTACGTGGATTGGTATATTCAAAAAGGACAGCCCCTCTTCTTTTATAAATTTTTGCATAGTAATGTTTTTAGCTATTCAAGAACTTCTCCAGGATATGACCAACTCTCTCAGTATCCAGAATGATCGCCATGTGTCCTATCGGGCTTTCATGTACTTGGAATTCGGCCTTTACCCCATTTTTGATGAACTTTTCGTAATGCTCACGGACATGATGCAGGGCAAACAGTTGATCTTTGTCCGTTGCGTAAAAGAGCACCTTTGCCTTGATCGTTTTGATGGCGTCCTCATAGGTCGGGAATCCTCTGCTGATGTCTGCCATCTGCACCATCTTGTTCAGATAGATCATGTGGTTAGGGTCGGACATCCTGGTCCGGATATACCCTTTTTCACTGATATCTTTTTCAATCAGGAAGGTGTTGTCGAGAGCAAGGCCAGGATCCTTTTCCGGGTCGCCCCATTTTCGGTCATACATATTGCGCGCCCAGTCCGGCGAATAGGTGATGATGGACAACATTCTCATGGTCATCGCAAAGCCGTCGATAGGCATCTCCTTGCCGTAATAGTTGCCGTTGTTCCAGCGAGGATCCAGTTTAATGGCCTGGCTCCAGATCGATTCAAATTCGAGAGTCCAGGCCGGAAGTATTGGTGCTGCGCCAAGCCCGACGGCCCGCTCTACGAAATCAGGATAAGCAACCGGCCAATCATAAGCATTTACCCCTCCCAGAGAAGCACCAATGACCGCTTGTAGTTTATTGACCTTCAATGACCGCAAAAGCTGATATTGAATATTCGTCATATCTCTTGGTGTCATCACGGGAAAATCCATGGCGTAATGCTTCCCTGTCTCCGGATTAATCGACGCCGGTCCGGTAGTCACTACGTCTGGGTCGTAAGCCCGCAAATTACAAAGATTATCAGCGCTAATGAAGAAATACTTGTTGGTATCAAGCGGCTTGCCGGGGCCCATAATGGCATCCCAGTATCCAGCCTTTTTATCGGTTTCGCGGTATTTGCCAGCAGCGTGGGCAGTGCCAGAGTGGAATGCGCAGATATAGATGGCATTGGTTCCCTCGGCATTCAGCGTACCCCAGGTTTCATAGCCCATCTTGACATCTTTGATTTTCCTGCCGCAGACAAAGGTAAATTCGTCAGCAGTAAAGGTCATTTTTTTCACAAGTTCAGTCATTACTTCTCCCATTACTTCTCCCATTATTTCTCCCTCCTATAATTTTTATGCGTTAACTTTTGGTCTTGAGTAATCATAGAAACCTTTACCGGACTTTTTACCGAGATTACCTTCTTCTACCATCTGGTTTAAAATCTTAGCTGGCGTGTATTTATCAGAATTGAAGTCTCTTTGTAATGTTTCCATAATAGCCAGGCAAACATCGATTCCGATCATATCAGCTAAAGCAAGTGGCCCAATTGGGTGATTAGCACCAAGTTTCATAGCTTTGTCTATATCTTCAGCAGATGCAACACCTTCTTCATAAATCATAGCAGCTTCGTTGATCATAGGAACTAAAATTCTATTGACAACAAACCCCGGTGATTCTTTTACTTCTACAGGCTCTTTCTTTAAAGTTAGAATAAATTCTTTAGAAAGATCAAAGACTTTTTCGGATGTTAGTTCAGTTTTGATCAGTTCAACAAGCTTCATAATAACAGGAGGGTTAAAGAAATGCATTCCTATAACATTTTCTGGATTTTTATATAAATTAGCGATGTCAGTAATCTTTAAAGCGGATGTATTTGAAGCGATTATGGCATCTTCTACTGCATGTTCACTGAGCTGGGTGAAGAGTTTTTTCTTGATATCCAGGTTTTCTACTATTGCTTCAATAACCAGCTGTGAATCTTTAACAACACTATAATCTGTTGTTAATTGCAGTCTATTTAGAGCATTTGAATAGGCTTCTTCTGTTATAACTCCTTTTGATACACTTTTTTGAAGGTTCTTTTCAATGTTACTTTTTGCCTTTTCTAAGAACTCCATTGAAATATCAATCAGGTTTACATCATAACCTGATATAAGAGACACTGTGGCTATACCAGAACCCATTGTGCCTGCACCTATAACTGAAACGTTTTTTATTTCCATTTTAAACTCCTCCATTAAACACTTTCTAAGATTATATATACATACTATTTATTCTTTTAAAGCATTTTTACACTCATTGCAATACCCATTCCTCCTCCAACACAAAGGGAAGCGACCCCAGTATTTAAAGCTCTCTTTTTGAGTGCATGAAGAAGGGTTACAACTATTCTGGCACCTGATGCTCCAATAGGATGCCCTATAGCGATCGCTCCTCCATTGACATTTACAAGGTCAGGGTTTATTTTCAATTCTTTTACCACGGCAATAGACTGAACTGCAAAAGCTTCATTGAGTTCAAAAAGATCTATATCACTTATTCTTTGTCCTGTTTTCTCAAGAAGCTTAGTTACTGCTTCAACAGGGCCCATTCCCATAATTTTTGGATCTATGCCAACTGAGGCAAAGCCTAAAATTTCAGCAAGTGGTTTAAGGTTATTTTCATTAACAAATTTTTCGTTTGCTAGTAGTAATATCGCAGCTCCATCATTAAGGCCTGAAGCATTACCAGCAGTAACTGTTCCAGATCCGTCAGTTTTAAAAGCAGGTCTTAATTTAGCTAATTTTTCTGCTGTTGTTTCTGCCTTTATGTATTCATCTATTTTAAATTCTTCAAATACTTTGCCCTTTTTAACCTGTAAAGGTACTATTTCCTCAGTAAATTCACCATTTTGTGATGCTTTCCCTGCTTTGTGCTGGCTTAAGGCTGAATAATTATCCTGCTCTTCTCTGGAAATATTGTACTTTTCTGCAATATTCTCTGCGGTAACACCCATATGATAGTCATTTATAGCACAATGTAACCCATCATTTAGCATGGTATCTAATAGAGCTTGGTCTCCAAATTTTACACCCTGCCTTATGCCTTTTAAAATATGCGGTGACTGGGTCATATTTTCTGTTCCGCCAGCTATAACTGCATTGGCTTCACCAAGTAGTATGCTCTGGTATGCCAGTTGAAGTGTTTTCATTCCTGAAGCACAAACTTTATTTACTGTGTAAGCAGGAGTACTTTCAGGTATTCCACATTTTAAAGCAATTTGTCTGGAAATATTCTGGCCCAATCCGGCTGAGAGAATGTTTCCAATGATTACTTCATCAATTTTTTCTGGAGCAACACCAGAATCTTCTAAGACGGCTTTTGTCGTACTAACAGCTAGCTCAATAGCCGAAGTATTAGCTAAAGTGCCTAGAAAAGCACCTACGGCTGTTCTTTTTGCGGAGACTATATAAACTTTTTCCATTTTTCCAACTTTCCCTTTCTATATACTAATTACTTTGTAAGGGCATATGCCTCGGATTTTTTAATCATGCCAGCTTCACAGGCTTCTCTTGTGAGTTGATCTCTGAAGTTTGGATGAGCAAGGCCAATGAGTGATTTTGCTCTATCTTCAACGCTTTTACCTTTTAGATTTACAATACCGTATTCTGTTGCCACGTAATGGACATCATGTCTTGAGGTCGTTACACAAGCGCCATCAGTAAGTTTTAATACAATTCTCGAAATAGTATTGTTTTTTGCAGTTGATGACAATGCGATTATGGACTTACCACCTTTAGAAAGGCTAGCTGCTTTAACAAAGTCAACCTGTCCACCAACACCAGAATATTGTGTGTAGCCAATTGTATCAGCACAAACCTGGCCGTGAAGATCCACTTGAATAGCTGAATTTATTGATATAAGATTATTTACCCTTGCTGCGATCATAATGCTATTTGTATAATCTACAGGGTAAAAATTAATAGCTTCGTTTTTATGGACAAAATCATAAAGTTTTCTTGTTCCCATAACGAAAGTTGTAGTAAACCTTCCAGGATTTAAATTGTTGTATTTGTTTGTAATAACTCCTTTTTCGTATAAATCAATTACACCGTCAGAAAACATTTCTGTATGGATTCCAAGATCCTTTTTGTCATATAAATAATTAAGGATAGCATCCGGAATGCCTCCTATGCCAAGCTGCAAATTTGCACCGTCTGGTATTAGTTCAGCTACACTTTTTCCTATGCTTTCTTCTACTTCTGTCAGTTTAGCAGGTTGCAATTCATATAATGGCCTGTCAGTTTCTACAAGGTAATTAAGCTCAGAAACGTGAATCAAAGAACCATAGGTATAAGGCATTTGTTGGTTAACTTCAGCAATTATCATTTTGGCGTTTTCAGCACCAGCTTTTATGTAGTCAGGACTTGTTCCATAGCTTAAATATCCATTTTCATTAGGGGGAGAAAGGTGTAGAATTGCTACATCCACAGGAATAATTTTTTCGTTAAACAATCGTGGTAACTCTGAGAAATAAGAAGGAATAAATTCAGACCTTCTTTCAGCAACAGATTTTCTTGAACCCGGCCCTACAAAGAACGTTTTGTACTTTATAGAGTCCTCCATAGGTTCCTGGCATTGCTCTGCTTTACCCAGAGCAATGTTTTGAATCAATTGCACATCTTTTAAACGATCTCTTTGATTGACAAGCTCTTTTGTTAAGGGGAAAGAGTCTCCTGCTGCCTGTCCTACTACCACTCTGTCGCCCGATTTTATTTTTTTAATAGCGTCTTCAATTGATACTTTTTTCTTCTCGTATAAAATTTCCCAACTCATTTTAATCACTCCTATTCTTTTGTACTTTATATTAATGCAAAATCTTTATTAACTTTTAGACTGGCCAGACAACCAATCATAATCTCTCGAGTCAGTAGCAAAAAAGTTGCAATCATTGATTCAACATGATTACTAACAGTGGCGCTTCTTAATGTCATTTTTTCTATTAAACAAAGCACTTTCATAATATTTTCATTGTAGTGATTATGTAAAGGTGCCTGTAAAAGGTATATGTGGTAGAAAAATGAATCGTATGCCCAGTGTGCCATTTTTGACTCCTTTTTTAGTGTATACCGACCGGTATAATACTGACAAAAAAATTTATATATTCAAAATGTTTGATTGTTTTCAGGTCATAGAAAATCAGTTATTAATCAGAAAAATAATAATTATGTGTAGATACCGTGTTGAAATTGGTGAACAACTTTATGAACAAGTTCGTCATCTAATTCAAGAGAACCGTTCAAATAAAGCCTTATATAAGCATTAATCATACCCTGAAGTGTTGTGGCAAAAGCTAAATGCCTGCCTTTCATATTGCCATAATTATCAGCAGCTTTTGTGAACATTTCAATTAAAACTTCAAAAAGCATTTCTTGAAATTTAGATACAACTTTGAATGAATCACTTTCAGGTGGAGAAAACAACATAGAAAGGTGCATTCTATAAAAACTGTTGTTTTCTTGAGCAAAGTTGAAAAAAGCAATAACTATTTTAGTCAGGGTTAATGGTAAGTCATTATCATAGATAGCAGCATTTCTCAGGTCTTTATGCAGTTTTAATAAGAGGTTTTTAACAATATCTTCAAACAAACCCTGTTTGCTGCCGAAATAATGATAAAGAGTAGGCTTGCTTAAACCAGCAGATTCAGCTATTTCTCTAACCCCAACGGCTTCGTAGCCACGTGTAGAAAATAGTTGCAGGGCGCAAGATAAAATTTTTGTACGGTTATCCATAAATACCTGTCTCTCAGTAATTATTCATATACTATACCGATCGGTATAGTTTGTCAATACTTTTTAAAAATATTAAAAAAATATTTATAGAATGCGAATTTCTGTTTTAAGTGTTAATTCTTAAATTTATAGTAAATACAAAAAAGGGTTATCTTTCATAGTGCTTTCTGCAGGGTTGTAATAAGGTATTTTCAGTAATTTCAGGTTTAGTAAGGTTTCTAAATTGTAGAAGAACAATTAACCTCATTAATTGAAGTATTCAATAGTAGTGGAATTATCCTAAAAGAATAGTGTTACTTATGCAATTATTCATCCATATAAGAGACCTCTGCATAACTAATGTTTTATAAATATCAGAGAACAGTGGTTAATGAGGGGAGGGTTTAAAAGCCCCGCGCAGCAGGGCTTTTAAACCCGACACTAGTTCTCTACTACCTTAGCTTTTTTGAGAATATATACACTTATGCAATTATTCATCCATATAAATCTTTTAATTGTATAAAAATTACAACATTTTGATATTAATTAAAATATTCTGATCTTTGAAAATAATCTATAGTTTCCAGATTATAAAGGTCAGGTGTTTTACCTGCTGTTCACAGTAGTGTTCGCTAAAATTAATACGACAATCTTACTTGATAAAAAGTGTCTTCAATTAATGGAATCTTGCGAATCTCCTCTACATTTAATGATGAGAATATCAAATAATGCTAATATATAAAAAAGAGTCTCTCTAATCATTCTAGTTAAATGAAGTAATGAAAATGTTGAATTTGCCTGCAACAAACTTTGCAAACAACAAAAATCTAAGTAAAATTATTAAATTTACATATTCAATTTAAAAATGTTATTTAATTTTCAATACAGGTTTTTGATTATTTGATAAAATACCCTGAAACATGCCATTTTTTGTCGCTGTCAAGCATTGGTGTGATTGTTTCAATAGCAGTTTTTTTATGTTCAAAAGATGTATTAAATTGAATAACGACATACTCACCGTCAGGAGCTCCAGGCAGGGAAGTCTGATAGGAGGCACTCTTTAGCTTTCTTGAAAGTACTTTGCCTAAAGGCTTTCTGGCCGCACTTATTGATTGTACCCACTG
The DNA here is from genome assembly GCA_040752795.1 of Cyanobacteriota bacterium. Classification (GTDB taxonomy): domain Bacteria; phylum Cyanobacteriota; class Vampirovibrionia; order JBFMGH01; family JBFMGH01; genus JBFMGH01. The sequence continues at coordinate 259 of JBFMGH010000058.1, read as the reverse complement.
TTGTTTGGTAATGCTATTTTTAAAATATTTTGCAGCAGTATCCCAGCTCTCTGCGTATTTACCGCTGTCTACTTCAGCTAGCCAGCTTAAAGCTGCGTTTTTGGCATCGGTTTCTTTACAGGGCTTTTCTGCAATTGCTAAATTTGTTGATAACAAAATTAAAACACCCAGAATAATTAAAATATTCTTAACCATTTTACCACTCCCCTTAATCGTGCATAACAATTCAATTTATATGTTTGTTTGAGGTCTTTTTTTA
>JBFMGH010000057.1:0-2026 GCA_040752795.1 Cyanobacteriota bacterium | reverse complement strand
GCATTAAAGGTTTATTTCCAGTACAAAAACTGGCCGTTTGTCGTAAAATGGAGGTTGATAAAAACATCATTCAAGTTGCTTGATTTTTTGTTAAAGTGTCACCCAAGTGACGACTTATTACATATAAAGGTATTTGCAATTATAATGTCACTTTAACAAACTTGTTAATAAACATTGAAAGTATCATAATATCTAAAATGAAAGATTTTAATGTTAAAGAGAAAATAATAATTTTTTCATTTATAGTAATAACAATTTTTGTGTTATGGCTAATTTCTCCAATGGGTAAATTGTATCTACCTATAAAAGCTGACTCTTTAGAAGCAGATTTAAATTTTAAACTTCCAGGTATATTTACAATTAAAAATATAAATGAATCACCTATGGGCAATACATATCATCTTTACAATAGTGATGATTCACCACAATTGATATCAATTATACCTGTTGAAAATCAACCATTAACACTAAATGATATAAGGAATGATGTACAATCAAACCCTAAGTTGGCTTTATTTTGGTCCAATTCAAAATTTAAAGATGTAATAATTAAAAACTGTGAAGAAAATAATAATTCTCAAAATATTATTGGTACCTGTGATTTTGAGGCAGAGTGGCCTGATCTTAACTATAGAACTTTTAAAGAAGGTCAGATTACATTAATAAAGAAAGATAATAAATATATTTTTATTATGGCTTCATCATCAAAAATGGCATATAATCCTAAATTATTAAAAATATTAGTAAAAAGCATACTGTCAACAAGTAAATCATGAAAAAAATTATCTTTTATATATTAATAATATTAGTTATTACAGGTTGTGCTAAGTCTGAACAGGTACAACAAACAAATGAAATGCTAGATGCAAATTCAATAAATTCATCTATAGATATAGCATCTGAAAAACCTGAAAATGCAAAAATGCCTGAACATATAAGGGCTCATTTTAAACAGGGAAATTTTTTCTTGTCCAAGGCGGATTATCTTAATGCCATAAGAAAATACAACCTTGTTATAAAACTTAAGCCAGATTTTGCACAGGCACATTATAACCTTGGTGTAGCTTATTTTGAAACCAAAAGTGTTGAACAGGCAATTGAAGAATGGAACAGGACAATAAAACTTGATCCTGAATATGCCAAGGCATATTTAAGTCTGGCATATGCCTATGAAAAGTTGTCTAATAATGCTCAGGCTGTTGAATATTATGATAAATATTTACAATTAAATCCTGAAGATCCTAAGGCTAAAAAAATTAATGATAGAATCAACCTTTTAAGAGGTCAGGTTGTAGGAGAAGGTATAGTTGGCAAAATTCTTGTGGTAGAAACTATTGATCCCGAGACAAAAGCTCCAGGTAAATCAAAAGACATTTTTACTGATAATGCCTCCATTATTTATGCCACAGCAGAAATTGGAGATGCTCCTAAAAATACCAGTATAAAAGTAGCATGGTATTATCTTGGCATTAAAAACGAAGAAATATTGGTAAACAGTAAAGAAAAAATTATTACAGGTCCTCAAAATATGGTGTTTGAAATTTCAAAGCCTAAAGAAAAACCGTGGCCAACGGGCAGGTATGAAATAAGGCTATATGTAAACGGGAAAGAAAATGTATCAATTCCATATACAGTCCTTAAAGGAGAACAGGATATCAATGCCAAAGGGCAAAACCCATGATCACATTGCTGTATTAAGTATAATACCTACATTTTGTTTTGGGTTGATTTTTTTTAAAGATATCAGTCTTGCATCTTTATTGACATTGGCTACTATTTTAACTGCTTTTTATTTAGGTCCTGATATTGATACAGCTAGCTCAAGTTATTATAGGTGGGGATTATTAAGATGGATATGGATACCATATAGAAGAATAATTGCTCATAGATCTATTTTGAGCCATAGTTTTATTCTGGGACCATTGATAAAATTAATATATTTAAGTTTTATATTAGTTCTATTATTATTTATACTGTTTAATTTGTTGGATATAGATAATTATAAATTAACTTTATGTTCACTAAA
>JBFMGH010000056.1:0-2864 GCA_040752795.1 Cyanobacteriota bacterium | reverse complement strand
TTTACTTTTTGTTTGTGTGTGTGTTTTTTGCCGGCCCACCCCCCCAAAAACACCCTATAATAATTTAAAACCATATATCGTTTACTTCCGTGGATTGGTATAATCCGCGAAAGAAAACTATATATAGACTAAATTTACTACAGGGCCCTCAATTCTCTTGAATCTATCATTAATTTCAAGGAATAGTATAGCAGGGATTAGGGATTTTAAACCCGACATTATTTTTTTGTTATCTTGGTTTTTTGAGAATTTATACACAAGTCTTTTTTATGATCAAAAACAAAAAGGGCACAGTTTTAAACCGTGCCCTTATCTGATTTATGACTTAATATTAGGTTCCTATTGTCCATGAATTCATATATTCAACCATTTCTGGTGTTAAGATGTCAATTTCAGTATTTAAAGCTTTAATTTTTAGTTTAGCAATTTCTGTATCAAATTCTTCTGGTAATACATGAACGGTGTTTTCAAGTTTACCCTTGTTTTTTACAAGATATTCGGCAGCTAATGCCTGGTTAGCAAAGCTCATATCCATTACACAAGAGGGGTGACCTTCAGCGGCAGCAAGGTTAATTAATCTGCCTTCTCCCAGCACATTTATTTTTCTGCCATCTTTTAAAATATGTTGATCCAGGAATGGTCTAACTTTGACCTTTTCAGTAGTTAGAGTTTTTAAACCTTCAAGATTAAGCTCAAGATCAAAGTGGCCTGAGTTGCAGACAATTGCACCATCTTTCATTTTCTTAAAATGATGAGTATCAATTACGTGGCGATTACCTGTAACTGTAACAAATATATCACCCAGAGGAGCAGCTTCCATAATTGGCATTACTCTGAAGCCATCTAAAACAGCTTCCAGCGCTCTTACAGGGTTGACTTCGGTAACAATAACATTAGCACCAAGGCCTTTTGCTCTCATGGCACAGCCTCTGCCACACCATCCATAACCAACAACAACAAGTGTGCTACCTGCTAACAAAATGTTGGTTGCACGTATAATACCGTCCATTGTTGATTGTCCGGTACCGTAGCGGTTATCGAAAAGGTGTTTTGTTTGTGAATCATTAACAGCTATAGCTGGAAATTTAAGTTGATTATCTTTTTTCATTGCCATTAATCTAACAATACCAGTAGTAGTCTCTTCAGTGGTTCCATAAATATCTGAGACCTGTTTTTGCCTTTCTTTAAGTAAAGTAGCTACAACATCAGCACCATCATCTATAATGATGTTAGGTTTATGGTCAAGAGCTATATTGACATGTTTATTATATGTAGCAACATCTTCACCTTTTATTGCGTAGACAGAAATGCCATAATCTTTAACAAGAGAAGCAGCAACATCATCTTGAGTGCTTAGTGGGTTAGAAGCAATAAGAATAGCATCTGCCCCACCTGCTTTTAAAGTAATAGCAAGGTTTGCGGTTTCTTTAGTGACGTGGCAACACGCTGCTATTTTGACGCCTTTAAGTGGCAGTTCTTTTTTAAATCGTTCTCTTATAAGTTCTAAGACAGGCATATCTTTATTAGCCCAGTCAATTTGTTTTTTGCCATCAGGTGCCAGAGATAAATCTTTTACTTCGTGGTTAACTGTTTGTGTCATAGATGTCATTTAAAACTCCTTTATTAGTGAATAAACTTAGTATTATTTGATAGATGTTAGATATATTAACAAAGAAAAAAAAATATATCTATATCAATCCACGAAAGAAAACTATATATAAACTAAATTTGCCACAGGGTGTTTTTCGCTGCGCCACAACAAACACCCGATTCTCAATTCTCTTGAATCTATCATTACTTTCAAGGAATAGTATAATAAGATTTGATTCAATATAAAAGCCGGGTAATTTAACCCGGCATAAAATTAATTAGCTGGAGAATGTTATAATTTTTTTATGTTATGCGACAAATGCTCCGGCAGAAGCAAAAGCATAACCTTTAGACTGGTTATTGTTATTATTATTTTGAGCATTGCCTGATGCTTCTAACATTTGCATAATTTGTTGAAGTAGTGCCATTAAATTGTTGTTGCCTTGCTGACCAGCTTGTTGTGGTTTGCCATTATTAACGTTGCTGTTATTGTTGATTTGTCCATTATTAATAAAATAGTTATTAACAACCTGTGGGCCACCATTTTTGTCATTGCATTTACAATGATGTTCTTTTTTTGCTTTATCTTTGTTGCCTATCTCAAGTTTGCCAAGGCCTAGTGGATCTGTCAATGTCAAATTAAAACCCATACAATTCCTCCTCTAAATTGCAAAATACCATAATAATAGTAATTATTAAAATCTTAATACTGTCTTAATGTATCAGCCCTTCCCAAGGAGCCTTTACATTAAAAACAATGTAACTTATTAACTAAAAAATAACTGTATTAACCTTTCTCTCACCCATATACTATACTCTTATCATTATAAAAACAATTTGAGATTCAAAATTGCTTGAAAAATAAGAGAAATAATTCTTATGTATTAAAAAATTTTCATAAAAGTTACTTTTGTATTTTTAAAGAATCTATAGAATATATAATAGTGATTTAATACTTATATATTAGTAGTTAAAAAATTAATTTTACAAAACTACAAACAAAATACACCATGTAATAAATTTCATATTATAGTTTTCATTCGGGGATTGGTATAAAAGTAAAAATCATAATTCGTTCCAGTGTTCAGTTGAGCGATGCAGAGTACCAGAAAGAAAACAACCCGCAGGCTTCGCCTGCTGCACAGCAGGCAAAAATACCCTAGAATAATTTAACCCGGTTAATTCGTGAATTTGTTACAAACTCTCAAGGCTCAAGTAATGACTTAAGTTAAAGATTTATGCATTTAACACACTGTAAATATTTAACAGGGACC
>JBFMGH010000055.1:0-7802 GCA_040752795.1 Cyanobacteriota bacterium | reverse complement strand
AATACTAAAAAGTACGCTCATTAAAGTTATTTTTCTGGTATCCTGATAGCAAACACTAATTTTAGAGGTAATTTTATGACAGTAGTAAGCATAAATATAAAAGAAATAGAGCTAAATGAAAAGCAATCTGAATGCGTTAATACACTATTAGGACCAGTGTTAGTATTAGCTGGACCTGGTACTGGCAAAACTACTGTTGTTATTGAACGTATTATAAAAATGCTTGAATCTGATATTAAGCCAGAATCAATTCTAGCTCTGACCTTTAGTGAAGCTGCCGCTACAGAAATAAAAACCAGATTAGTTAAAAAATCTGGTAACAAAGCTTCTTCTGTTGTAATTCATACTTATCACGCTTTTTGCAGTGATCTTATTTATCAAAACCCTTTAAAATTTGAACTTTTAGAAGATTTTTCCGTTATTGATGACCTTAATAAACATTCATTAATGAGAGAAGTATTAGATGAATATCGACCTAAAACCCTTTTAACCCGAGGCGGAGATTATTATTATTTTATTCCTACTTTAATAAAGTGTGTTCACGATATTAAACTAAACAGAATTAATAAAGAAAACTACTTCTCTGTAATAGAAAATAATGAAAGCTGGAAACCTGAATTAAAAGCACTTAAAGATGATTTAAAGACGCAGGAAGAACTTGAAAAACAGGGCAAAAGAAACCGGCTTAAAACTGTCATAAAACAAATTGAAAAACTTGAAAATGATATTAATAAAGCATATGAAATCTGGGAAATATATGAAAAATATAACAAAAAACTTCTATTAAAAAGCTTAATAGACTTTGATGATATGATAAACTTTGTCTTAGAAGAATTTAATAATGACCCATCCTTTTTAGAAGAAGTAAGGAATAAGTTCAATCATATTTTAGTTGATGAATATCAGGATACAAATTATTCTCAAAACGAATTAATTTTTAATCTAGCATCTGATAACTCAAACGCCAATATATTTGTTGTTGGTGACGATGACCAGATCATATACACATTTCAAGGTGCCATGATTAATAATATTGAAAATTTCTTAAAAAGATACCCCGACTCTAAAGTTATTTGTTTAAATGAAAATAACAGATCTACACAAACAATTTTAGATTTATCATACAATATTATATGCCAGGATACCTCAAGATTGGAAAATAATAAAGATTTTTCTAATTATAATATTTCTAAAAAGCTTACTGCAAAAAATAAACATCTAATATCAAACACTAATAAAGTTCAATTGCAAATATTTGCTGATAATGTTCAGGAGCAAAACTATATTATTGATAAGATTGAAATGTTAATTAAAGATAATTCAAACTCAAATTTAAGTGAAATCGCTGTATTAACCCGTACTAATTCTGAGTTAGAAAGCTTTGCAGATTTATTAAAAGCAAGAAATATTCCTTATCAGGTTAATAAGCAAAAAGAAATTTTTGAGCTAAAACCTTCAATATTGATATATTATTATTTAAAAGCTCTTGAAAATCATAATACAGGTAGTCAGGGCCTTTTTGGTATCACAGGGCACCCTCCATTTTCATTTGCCACAGAAGACTATACTTTTCTGTGTTCTGAAGCAAGCAAAACATATAAAGATTTTATAACTTTAATAAACGAAAACCTTAATAAACACAGCTGGAAAGATAAAACTACAATAGAGAAATTTATTAACGATTTTAATTTTCATAAATCTCAAATAAATAATATGACACTAAGAAACCTTATAATTGAGATCATTAACAATACTGATATTCTTAAACATTATATGACAGATGAATTAAACAGACTTGAAAATCTGTCTTCAATTAGAAAACTGGTTGATACAGTTAAATCATTTGAACATAATAACAAACCGTGCACATTATCACTTTTATTAGAAAGTTTTGATTCATCAATAAGAGAAAATATTGCACTCGAAATAGAGAAAAATAACTTTATTGAGAATGCAATTCAGCTTTTAACCGTTCATGGTGCAAAAGGCAGAGAATTTTCATATTTATTCTTGCCCAATTTAATCTCAAAAAACTGGGAAAAGAAAAGAAGCTCTCAGAATATTAATTTGCCAATAGATAAACCGGAATTATCTAAAGAATCCGAAGTTGCCAGATTGCTTTTTGTAGCCTGCTCAAGAGCTAAACATTCTTTATATTTATCATATCCAAATACTATTAATGGGAAAACTACTGAATTGTGCTCTTTTATTCAGAATATATCTTCAAATGAACAACTGGTTGAATTTATTCAAAATGATTTAAATCCTGAATCTTTAACAACAGAAATATACAAACACCTTGCCACAATAAACTTACTAAATAAAAAAGATTTTACTGATTCGCTAAAGCAATTAGCCAGTAAACATATAATGAGTCCCTCTTCATTACATTCTTATGAAACCTGTCCCAAATTATTTTTATTTCGTTATATATATAGAATTCCTACCATCGGAGGAATCCGCCAGAATATGAATTATGGAAGCGCAGTTCATAAAGCTTTAGAAAAATTTATTAAACTGGCAATGAAAAATAATCTATACCCTGATAAAAATACACTTGTTAAGCATTTCAAATCTGCTATGGATCAACAGGCATTTTATTCCATTCAAGATAGAGATATTTACTATAATCGGGGCCTAAAAGTACTGAATAATTACTATAGTAATATTATATCTACACCATTAAATTGTATAGTATCATCAGAAATGAATCTGGATCTGATTTCATTAGAAAAATACCTCATAAAAGGCAAAATAGACCTTGTTCAGATTGATGAAAAAAACAACTACAGGTTATTAGATTATAAAACAGGAAATTTTGATATAAGCAAAAATAAAGTACTAAATGAAGATGGTTCTCACAGGCACTACTATGATCAGCTTCGATTTTATAAATTACTTTTTGAGTCCAGGTATCCTGAAAAAAATGTTACTCAGGGTATTTTATATTTTGTTGAAGCTCAAGATAAAAATTTATATATAGATTTAGTAAATCATGACAAAGATATTATTAAGGCCAGAATTCTTGAAACATTCAATAAAATTAACAACCTCTTTTTTACAGGGGTTGATGAAGAAAAACAGTCTGCTGAGCCCTGTCAGAATTGTGATTATAAAATGTTATGCAAACTTAATACAATATAGTTAAGAAATTAAATACTTTATAACAACGGGAAATCTTAAAAATATTACAGGAAAGTTATATAACTATTTATATGTATTAACTTTTTAGTATTAATTGTTATAATACTTTATCAGGGGAGAGAGAGGGAACAAACTGTGAGTTTTAATATTTCAATAAGTAAAATTGATTCAAGGTTTTATTCCTTGAAAAATTCTAATATTAATACATTAAGGCCATTGCCTTCTTATGAAAACAATTCCAAACCAGTAATATTTGGAGCTAATAAATTATCAAATTATATGCTAGAAGCATTTAGAGCAAATGCTATTAATTTCAATGGTGGCAAATCCGGAATGGGCGGGGCAATGATTACCGTTGACCCCAGCACAGGCTTTGATGCAAGAGACATTGGAGATTTGCTTTGCATTGTTGGAACTGATGAAGGAAAACGACTTCTTAAAAAAGTGGTTGATAAGCTTAAACCTCTTGGAGATTTTACTGGTCAGGGCAAATATGCTATCAGATCAATTACAGCTATTATGCTTAAACCTGAACTAGAAGTTGTTTTTGATCAGGTTTATGATAAATTTGTAAGCGATAATAAATCAAAAGATCATTATATTAACAGAAATATGGCTGAGTTATTAGAAAGCTTTAAACCTGATAACAAGAATCATCAAAAACTTTTACAAGCAATAATGCAGGTTCCTAAAGTAAATAGCATTAATGCAATAAGTGATATTATAAAAACCACTGATGACCGTAACATAGAATTAACAAGTATGTTAATTCATAACTACGGCAAAAATGAAATTTTTAACGGTGCTGAAGTATTAATGCTTGTCAGAGAATTAGAACGATCCCCTGAAAAAATGAACTTATTAAAAAAACTTCTTACTTCTTTTAGAAAAGAGGGGCGCACAGTTTCAGATACACTGGCTTTAATAGAAAATTATGATATCAAAAATACTGCTCACCCTGAAATGCTAGATTTCTTATTAAGCATAAAAGATGAAAAAGACTTCTGGGGCTTGTTTTTAGGTCAATTACTTGAAAAAACAACACCTGAAAATAAAGATCAAATAAAGGAAATCATAAATAATACACCAGGTAATGGTATGGATGCAGCAACAATTGTTATTCAGCAGGTTAATGCCTTATAATCATTTAATTCATTACCCTTTACCATTAAATAAATATTTAGGTCTTTGCATAAGTAATGTTTTATAAAATACCATTATATTTTGCTACATTAATTCTTTTGAGAATTAATATAATTACTCATAAACTTCGATTAAAGCTCAATAAACTTTAGATATACTGATCCTTAACCCGGTTAATTCGTAAATTTGTTACAAACTCTCAAGGCTCAAGTAATGACTTAAGTTAAAGATTTATGCATTTAACACACTGTAAATATTTAACAGTGGCCAGGCTTTAGAGGACCGGCAAAGATCTATTTCCGAAACTTTTTGAATAATCCGGGTTAAAAGTAATTTATAGATTCCAGATTATAGAGGCCATATATCGTTTACTTCCGTGGATTGGTATAGGTTAAAAATTTTTATAGCAACTTAGTTTTTAACCACTTCAATCACATTAGTTATTAACAATTATTTTATTATTCAACAAATTGACCTGAAACGGTAACATTTCCTGAAGGTGAAAGATTCATACTGGTTGGTATAATTTTCTTTCTTTCATGTATAATATTACCTTCTTTATCAATAAAAATAATTCTGGCATTATCAGCGTCTGCTATCACATAATTACCATTCTTTAACTTAAGTGCAGACTTTGGATGATTAAGAGGTATAGTTGTTTTCCAGAGTATATTTGAATCTTTATCAATTTTAATAACTCTATGATGATCAAAATCAGATATAAGATAGTTACCATCAGACAACCTAACTACACTATATGGTTGTAATAACAAGTCTTTCTTCGTTTCCCAGATTACTTTACCATCTTTATCAATTTCTTTAATAGCATTCTCCTGCCGTGAAGAAAGAATATAATTACCCGTTGGCAATTTACTTGCCATGGTAACATATGGCATATTATCAATTTTCCAGACAATTTCAGTCAGATAATTTAGTTCAACAATACTCGGATTGTACGACTCGTTTTTTGATAATAAAAAGTTTCCATCAGGAGTTCTTTCAATATGGTTAAATTTTCCATCAAAATATACCCATACTTCTTCTCCATCTTTATTGATAGCAGTAGAAATATTTTTATCTCTATCAATAATAAGTTTATTTCCCTGGTTATCTCGGTTAAAACAAATAGGTGAAGAATAATCATAATTTTCCCACACAATATTGTTTTCAGGATCCAATTCCATTAGGAAGCCTTTATGAGTGACACCCAATCTTTTAGAGCATCCGACACACATTATAAGAAAACATATTAGCATTAAACTTAAAATTTGTTTCATAGTTATAGCCCCTATATTATTTGACTTCATCCATTATATTTAAATAAATCTAAAAATAAAATAATATATTAAGATTCTGAATTAATATTATCTTTTATACACTATCAGTCAAAATATAACGAGGCCTGAATTTAACCTGATCCAGAATTTTTTGTAAATACAAACCAATAATACCAAAACAAAAGAGGTTTGTGCTAAGTGACATAAGCATTAAAGCAAGTAGTGTTGAATAACCTGTTTCAACATTACCAAGGAAATAATATATTATCATTTTAACAAACAGGTATATACTCAATATAAAAATACATACGGCCAAAGAAAATAATAAATACATTGGAAAATAAGAATAAAACACAATGGCATTTAGTGCATAATTAATCAATGTTTTGGTTGGCCATTTACCATAACCTTTTTGTCTTTCTTTTACCATAAATTCTATATTGGTCTGTTTAAAACCAACCCAGGTAGCCAGAGCTCTAAAGAATATATAATAGTCTCCACATTTAATTATTTCGGCGGCAACCTTTCTAGTTATAAGTTTAAAATCGGTTGATCTTTCTAATTTTAAACCTGATAATTTTTCAAATAACTTATTGAAAGCCTTGGAAAAGAAAATTCTAAGAAAATGAACATTTTTTCCATATTCTTTAACACCGTTTATAATCTCAAAATCTTTATTTTTCCACATGTTAACAAAATCCTGAATTCTCTCTACCGGGTGTTGACCATCAGCGTCCATTATAAGATACGCGTTAGCATAAATATTTTCTAATGAAGCCATTATTGCAGCATCTTTTCCAAAATTTCTTGAAAACCTGAACCCCATAATTTTTTCAGGGAAAGTATTTTTAAGTTTAATAATTTGATCCCACGTACTATCTCTTGAACCATCATCAACAATGGAAATGACATAATCAATATTGATTAAATTTAAAGTATCTTTAAGCTGGTATATAAAATCTTCTAGACACAGTTCCTCATTGAAAGCAGGTATTATTACACAAAGGTCATATTTATCTTTTTGGCTCATCCTTATTTGCTCCAATTAAGTACTTTGATTAGTTAATGAATTCTGTAAAGGTTCTTGTTTATTTAATAACCCAGACTCAATTTTAGAATTAATTTCTTCTTTTGGTACTTTTATGATTACAAATAATGCATCATTATTTAAATTATACATAATAAAGATTTTTCTGTTTTCATAACTATTAAGAATATAATTAACAGGCTTATTAAGAAACGTATCAACAAGAAAGACAACATCTTTAGTAACTTTTTTCTTAACTGGCAAGCCTCCCTGATCTATTTCTATAATATGTTTATAATATCTATCGTTTAAAACAAATTGAAGCGGGAATTCTTGAGAGTTTATAATACTTGAATTTTTTGAAAAATCCTGGGCAAAATTATTATAAACAAAGTAAATTTTATGTTTTCCTTTATATTTTTTTACAATTTTTGCAGCTAGAGTCTTCTTTTCATACATTGATAAAGCTGATCTTTTATATACAAAGTTATGAAAGAAGACTTCATAATTTGATAACACTATTATAAGAAGACTTATAACTACTACCATTTTAAATATTGCCTGTTGCCAGAATATTTTATTAAATGATCTACTTAGCAAATCGGCAACATTAAACAGAGAATAACCACATATAATTGACGTCATCGGTACAAAAACAAGATACCTGTGAACACAAGGAGGCTCTAAAGTTAGTGCCATTAATAAAAGATACACCAAAAAGTTTACCGCTATAAACATAAACCTTATATCTTTCAGCCTCATTAACAAAAAAATAAACCCAAAAAGAAAAAGAATACTTGAGAAAAATTCCAAAATAGGCCTGGTGTATCTTGGTGATGTTGAAGTCATGCCACATTGATAATTAAATACTAACGATGAATTGATAAGTGCTTTTGCAAATAATAATAGTTTATTTCGTTCATTAAATTGATTAGATGTATGTTCAAATGAAGTTTGATCTGCCAGATAAAAAATTGTACTTGTTCTTACAACAACTGGTTCGGTATTATTTGCTATAGATAAGTAGTGAGGATAGATACACAAAAATAATGCTATTATGCCAAGCATTATTGCTTTTAGAGTTTGCTTCCAAAATTGCCTGTAAAAAACCAGTACTAATAAGAAAAACAATGGAACTGTTATGATAAAAGCTTTATTAGCCAGATAAGTATAAAAACTGGCTCCAGTAGCTATTCCTGCAATATATACAT
>JBFMGH010000054.1:0-2349 GCA_040752795.1 Cyanobacteriota bacterium | reverse complement strand
AAATGGTTATGCTAAACTGTTTTCCACCAAATTCTTCACTTGTTGGTATTTCAATTTTCTTGGGTGTTTTTAACTGAATAAAGGTTTCACCAAAGTTGTTTGTATATGCACTTTCAAGTTGATATACATTATCTTTTGGTAAACCTAAAGCAGATTTATTATTGTTAACAAATTCTATAAGGTTTGTTTTAGAAGCAATAGTCTTTGGAGGCAATTTAATTGATGGCAAATTACGTTGTTGTGCTTCCCATTCTTTAATGGCTGATGAATCAAGAATTTCTCTATTAGAAAATACGGATGCTAAAAGTTTTTGATATTTACCATTAAAGTCTTCTTTATCTGCTTTCAAGAAAGCTTTTGCTATGTCATGGTAATAAACATTTCCAGGAGGAGCAAAATCACCCATAGCTCTGGCAAACATTTTTACCAGGTCATCTCTGGTTTTAACCAAAGCTTCTTTTAGCGGCATAGATTTCTTATGTTCTGCTGTCATATCACATATAATATCGTAGAACATTGCTCCAAATAAGCGACCAAAGTTATGCACTTCTTTAGATTCAGCACCTGAACCAAAATCAGACATTTTAAGGTCATTAATAGCATTTCTAAGATACAACTTATTACCATATACAGCTTTGCCAAACTGCTCACCTAAAGAGGCTATAAGGTTTTCTTTTTGTAAATTACCGTCAGTTTGTTCTATAACCTGATCTAAAATTTTGTCATCGAACATTGAAACTAGCATTGCTGTACTATCACCAAAACCTTCGTGAATTGCACCACCGTGTGATCCCCAGCCAATGTAGCTTGGCCTTAAACCATCTAATACAGCATGACCTGTTTCATGTGTTATAACGTCTGCCATTTTTGAAGTGTAGCAGGTTTCGCTGGAATCAAATCTGTTCTGGAAATAGAATAACTTAATTTGATGATCCCATCTACTGTAATAAGCATTCATCATTACACCAGCTAGTGGGTGAACATCTAACTGCTCTGCAGGAAAAGCCCATGGTATTTCTCTGCCAAGTGCTTTTTCATACATTTTCAATGTTTTATGAACAAATGCAAATGCGTTAACCCTGTCGAATTGAGGGTTTTTAACGTCTTCAATATAGTTACCTTCTTTGTTTGGTCTGGCAACTTGAGTATCATCGTCTACAGTTTTAATCCTGTTGTTTTCGGGTCCTGGCATTACGGTTCCTTCTAAAGAATATATAGAAGTTTTTGTTACCAGTGGATCCTGAGGGTAGACTTTATAATCTACCATTTGTTTCTTAATAGTTCCTTTTAAAATCGAATCATCATGTATTTTAATTTTTGGTGATGGTTGAGCTCTTAAGCCTTTCGGCAATGTTGGTATAACCATATTACCTTTGAAGGCTATTGATGGAATCGACATAAATGATAACTTGTTAGAATCGGTGCTATTTAAAGACTTATGTGTTACCAAAACACTTTTAGTAGAAGTGTTTTGTTTTTTCTTTAACTCTCTTAAGCCCCCCAAATAATTAATGTGCACTAACATTCCCCCAAATAATAACTACCCACAATAGTCTAACTTGATTTTATTACTACCAAAAATTATTTCCCCCACTTAATATGAAAACAATAGCATAAACATATATATTTTGCGATTTGTATAAGCACATAATTAACATTAATTTTCAATTTTTTAAAGCTATGAAAGCAATTAGTTTTATAGTTCAGAGATGAAAATTAATATGTGACTTTAATGCTAATATAATAGAGTTCTAATTAGAATGAATATACCATATTATTAACTTTCTCTTGCTTAATAGTTGTCTGATCAAGATGACCAGCATAAATGTTAGTATATTCAGGCAGAGTTAGAAGTCTTAAAACAGAATCTTTCAATTCTTTTCTAGAGCCACCGGCAAAATTAATATTTCCTACAGCATTTTTAAATAATGTATCACCTGTAAACAGGGATCTTTCAAATGGTATGTAATAACAAACGCTACCTTTAGAGTGGCCTGGCGTGTGTATAACTTCTATAGCAATATTTCCAATGTTTATTTTATCTTTATCATTAACAAAAACAAAATTTAATGGTATAGCATTATGTGTTAAACCGGCTCTTTTATAAATACCTGTCATGGAATCAAACCAGTTTCTATCACTCTGATTAATATATACGGGTACTTTATAGATATTTTCAATAAGTGAAGCCCCCCATATATGATCATTATGACCATGTGTCAGTAATAATGCTTTTAATTTTAAACCATTACTATTTAAATATTTGTCAATCGTTGCTGCTCCGTATCCGCCAAAATCTATTAATGCTGCTTCTCTGGTTTTTTTACAACCTATTAAATAAATATTGGA
>JBFMGH010000053.1:0-3857 GCA_040752795.1 Cyanobacteriota bacterium | reverse complement strand
GAAAATGGTACTGTTTTCAAAAGAGAAACACCTATTAAATGGAAATGTGGCCTTTGTGGTTATATTTATGAAGGTAAAGAGCCACCACCAAAGTGCCCTTGCTGTAAACACCCAAAAGAATATTACGAGCCTGCAAATTTAGATATCTAGGAGTAATTAATGTCTTTGTATCAATGTGAAGTATGTGACTTCATTTTCAATGAAGATGAAGAAGGTTTAAATTGGTCAGATTTACCACTGGGGTGGGTTTGCCCTGTTTGTGAATCAGATAAATCTTTTTATCATAAGATTGATAATACTGACAATATCAAAGAACAAACGGAATTTAGTGATGCAGATTTAAACAAATTTATTAGAACTTCAGATGATTTAGAAGTTTATATGTCTGACATACATCAAATGGCAGAATCAGGCACTTCAATAATTGAGCCAATGAGAACTAAAACTTGCAATAGATACTGGGAAGACGTTCTGATAAAAGGTGCCCAGCTGGCAACTGTTCCATTAAATTCTGATGAAGCCATCAATACTAAAACTATCATCGGACCAAAATCAAATCAGCCTCTAATAATTGAAACACCTGTATTTATAAGTCATATGTCATTTGGAGCTCTTTCAAAAGAAGCTAAAATAGCTCTTGCAAAAGGTAGTGCCGCTGCAAAAACTGCTATGTGTTCAGGTGAAGGTGGAATTTTGCCGGAGTCATTAGAAAATTCCTATAAATATATATTTGAATATGTTCCAAACAAATACAGTGCAACTGAAGAAAACTTTAAAAAAGTTGATGCCATTGAAATAAAAATTGGTCAGTCATCAAAACCCGGAATGGGAGGACATCTTCCAGCTAATAAAGTTACTACAGAAATTGCTACCATTAGAGGCTTTAAAGAAGGTGAAGATATTATTAGTCCCTCTCATTTTAGTGATATTAAAAGTAAAATTGACCTAAAAAACAAAGTTAACTGGCTTAAGAAAGTTTCTGGTGGTAAGCCAATAGGCATTAAAATAGCTGCTGGAAATATTGAAGCTGATCTCGATATAGTTATATTTGCTCAGCCTGATTTTATTACTATCGACGGAAGGCCTGGTGCAACAGGTGCTTCTCAGAAGTTTATTAAGATAGCAACATCTATTCCGACTTTATTTGCATTATATAGAGCAAGAAAATATCTGGATGAAAAAGAAATTAAAGATATTTCATTAATTATTACAGGAGGTCTAAGAGTATCTTCAGATTTTGCCAAAGCTATTGCTATAGGAGCAGACGCAGTAGCAATAGCGACATCGGCATTAATTGCCTGTGGATGCCAACAATACAGGTCATGCAATAAAGGAAATTGCCCTATGGGTCTTGCTACGCAGAATCCTGAACTCAGGGCCAGAGTTGATATAGATAAATCAGCCAAAAAAGTAGAAAATTTTCTTAATGTTTCTACTTCAGAATTAAAAGATTTTGCCAGATTGACAGGAAATAATGATATTCATAAGCTTTCAATCAAAGATTTATGTACTACAAATTCTGAAATATCTAATCATACTAGTATTGAGCATATTTAAAAAAATAATTAATTTAATTTATTAACAAATAATAATCAACAATTTGTTGGGTAGTAGTGTACCATACATTAAATTTAATAGTTTTTGTAACAAAAAGAAAAACATCTCAAAATAAAAGTAACCATTTAACTTTTAGCTGCTTTATATAACAAGATAAACCTGAAGGATTTTTCGTGAATAACCAGATTAATTCTAACCGGCTGATTTTCTCTGAATCAATCAAATATAATGCTATTGATAAAGAGTTAAAATCAGACAATAAGCAATGTAATCGAAGTGAACATAAGCCTGTTCAGATGTCTTCGCTTAATTTAGTAGCTAATTTTGTGCCTTTTTTGGGTAAGTATAAAATTATAGATGCTCATGGCCATATTAACCTGACAGACAAAGCAGCAAATAGTTATAAAAAGTTCGGAAAAGATGAGTTAACACCTGATTCAATAAACAAAGCTGTAAATGTTCCTAATCCACCAGGTCAGGATGAATTAGAAATAACTCATGTTGCTATTTCAAATCTGACAGGATTGTATGCTGATAGTCATAATCCCGGAGAACCATCTATTATAAGTCCTAAAGAAGCAAGCATTCTTGCGATGAAGGTTTGTAAAGATCAAAATGAAAAAAGCAAACCACATTTTTTAGCTTTATTAAGTTGTGATCCAAACCCGTCTATTAATAAATATGGTAACGTAAATCAGCGATTAAAAGACATTGAAGAACTTATACTTAGTCCGGACAATAAATTCTACGGATTAAAGTTTCACCCTTATCATAATAATACCGATGCTAATTCAGGTTATTATGATAAATATATGGAGCTGGCCAGGAAATATGATCTGCCATGTTTCTTTCATTGTGCTCCTGATGAACACTCAAACCCTCTTAAAACTATTGAACTTGCAAAGAAATATTCTGACGTGCCAGTGATATTATATCATATTAATTTGGCTTCAGATATGTATCATTATGATCAGGCAGTTGAAAAAGCCAGCGATGCAATAAACAATGATGGTGCTAATATATATCTTGAACTTTCATGGGTGGATAATCTTGACAGGGTAATGAAAGCAATAAGAGATGCTGGAGAAGACAGAGTTATATTTGGCACTGATACTTCTCTGGGCCCAATGGCAGATCCTGTTTTATATCGTGAAAGAATTATTTCTATTATGAATAAAATAAGAGAAACTTATAATAAGGATAAAGCAGAAGAAATAATTCAAAAGATCTTCTTTGAAAATAGTAAAAAGATATTTAAACTTGAAAATACAGATAAATAAGAGCTTTAATGGCTCATGCAAATTATTAGTTGCTTGTATCAGTGTAATAATAGGCCATAGATTGAATACCTATTTTGCCGGGGCCGGTAAACCTGTTCCAGAATATCTGGCTTGAGCCTGCTATAAAACCAGTAGTTAATTTTTGAAAGATTGTTTCCATATGAACACCTTCATCTTTATAGACCCAGGCTCCGGGTTCTATGTCAATTTGTTCTCCATCACCAAGAACAACTTCAAAGACATTTCCATATCCATGAACCCACAATATTCCATCTCCTTCTTTGGCAGTGAAAGTGTCTATAAAAAATCCGGTGCCTCCCAGAAGCATATTAGAAACACCTTTTACCCTTTTAAAGTTGTAATCGAGGTTATTAGTAGCAGCCAAAAACTGATGTTCTCTAACTTCAATAGATTGACCATGATTTAAATGCAGAGGAAATACATGGCCTGCTGCATCACGGCTAAACCCAATATTGCCAGGGCCTTTGGCCTCTATCATAAGTAATGGCATGCCAGCAACTATTCTTTTGAAAACACCCTGTAAAGATTTAAGGCCTACATGAACTGAAGTATCCTTCCATAATAATACATGATGCTCAAAGAATACTGACATATTTTGCAAATCAACGTTTAATACTGGTACTAATTCACCAGTAATGTGATATGAAACCCCACCAAAAGTTTCACAAGATTCAGTGCTTGATATTTTCTTAGGAACGGGCATATCTAACCTCCTGAAATATTTATATTGAGATTTGAAAAGAGTTATTATTATTTGATGAAGATTGAAAGTTTAATATAAACTTACTGTAACCAGAATATAGAATTAATTCAACCTTAACAAAAGAAGATGTATTGAACACTTTTATATTTTTTTGCTTATGTGTAACTATGCAGGCCAGTTAATAAGTAATTAACGCCGAAATAAGTGAATAAAATAAAGCAAAAGCCAATTATTATAATAATAGAAAGATATTTTGTCTCTAATTTATTAGATGTTTTAAGATGAAAATATATTGT
>JBFMGH010000052.1:0-5755 GCA_040752795.1 Cyanobacteriota bacterium | reverse complement strand
AGTAAGCCATGATTAATTATTTCAATTTAATAAGTATTAATTGAAAAGTTTATGTTCTTGTTTTGGAAATAATTAAATGAATTTGTCAATTTACAAAATTAGACCGGATGTTGTTAGAAACAATTTAAATAAACCACTTATAAAAGATTCTGAAATAAGCTTTCAGGGTTTAAGAGAAGTTGCAGCAATAGGAGCAGGTCTGGCTGTTACTGGTGGAGCATTATATGCAGGTGATATTTTTATAAATAAATCAAAAACTGAAAAAACTACTTTGAAAGAACTTGTTAGTAATGATTTACCAATGAAAGCTGGTATAGAAATTGAATTTTTTATGCCAAAAGGCTGGGATAAAGCGGATCTAGTTAAATACTTAAAAAAAGAAGTTTTTGATGTTTATTATAAGGAAAAAAAGTCCATATTAGTTGGTCTGGAATTTATGGATGATCATCTTTCTAAAGCTCCTCAAGCCGAATTTATGAAGTCAATATTAGAAAAAATGGAAAGAGGTCTTGATAATGGTAATCCTGAAATTCCTTCTACAAATAATTTGACACCAGAAGAAAAAGAACTATATGAAAGACTAATCTTAATCAATAGCCAGTCAACTTTGAATGGAGATGGGTTCTATTTTAAGATTTTACACGGTGATAAAAGTAGTAATGAAGAAGCACAGAAATGGACATTAATAGTTGATGCTTCAGTTAGACCTTGGCATAGAACTGTTGAACTTGTAACACCTCCATTGAAGACAAAGGAAGACCTAGAGTTATTTGCATTTATATCATCTAAACTAAAAGCTTTGGAACCAAGAGAAACTGTTGGTCAGAAAGTTCGAAATTTTTTCAAAAATATTGGAACACAATTAGGTTATAGAATATCCAGTGAAGATAAATATAACCGTTCAGGTTTTGAAGCAAGTAAATTAGGCCCCCCTGGTTATCAAGGTGAAGCCTTGACTACAACAGGGTATGGATCCGTTCATTTTCATCATGATGCAACTGATGAATCACCGGTTGGTTTTCTTAATGAGATCAATCAATATTATAACTGGCAAAATTTCTTGCATAATTACTTTCATCCAGGGTTAAGCCGTATTAATTTTGGAAACCCGATGAAAAAAGAATACATTGAAGAGATAAATAAAGTTGCAGTTCCTATGATTAAAGAAGGTAGTTCTGATGAAAAAATATGGGCTGCAATGGCTAAAATATTCTTGAAATATTTCAACAGACATGAAGAATTGAAATATCAGGCATTGAATCAAGTTAATAAGCTTATGTTGCCAATAAGCAAGCTTAATTTGCCTCATGATCAGCTGCCAGAAACATTAAGAGGAAAAGTTGGGGAAAAAGCTGGCAAAAAAATTACTATGGAATGGAGAATCAACCCATCTGAACTTGATCCTCAAAAGGTTTTGTTATTAAATAAACTTTTTCAGAATATGGCCCAGAAAGCAGTAGGCTTAGCTGAAAAAGGTGAAATTATTGAAATTAAACCTCATAAATATAAACCATGGACAAAGAAAAAGTTATTAAAAGAATTTTGTAATCAAATGGATCTCAAATATGTTGATTTTAAAGATATGCAAAAACCAGCCTGGGATAAAAAAATACTTGATGATATCATAGCGAATAATTCAGATGATAAACTCAAGCCGTTAGGTTATCCAGAGGTTCATCTTTCATCGTTAAGAACAACAATACCAAATATAAAAAATTGGATAAAAGAAAGATTAGGATTATTAAAGGAGCCTGAAGTAATAACATCTGCTGCTTTAGGAGCAATTACAACATTTGGTGTTTATGAAGCAACAAAATCGCTAGAAGAAAGAAAGGTAAAGGATTTTAAGAGTGGGGATAAAATTAAATTAAATGCTTAATGTATATAATAATATTCCAAAACCATTGAATATAAATATGAATACCAGATTATTTTCTGCTGAGTATAAAGATAAAAATAATTTATCAGGTAATAACCAGATAAGTTTTGGATCAGCAGCTGCAGCAGGTGGAATGATGGCAGGAGTAAGCAAAGCTGCAACAAATTTGATATTAAAAATTAATCAATCAAGGTTATTGCCTGGGCCATTGAAGTCATGGTCAACCTATATGATTGCTAATGTGCCTATTCTGTCTAACGTGGTATTTAAAAGCCCTATTACTGAGGGCGATTTGATATTTGCAACTGCAGCAGCGTTACCATTTGCAAGAACAGTTTCAGAAACAAAAGAAAGAAGAAGAGAAGCATTCTTAAGAGACATGTCTGGTTTTGTTATATTTTTAACATGTGTTAGAGCTGTTCAGGGCCTTGAATGGGAAAAAGCACTTAAATTTATGAGTCAGGCTAAGCCTCTTCAAGCTTTAGCTAAAGATAAATCAATAAATTTAATGGGTATGGTAACACGTATGTTCCCTGATACTCAGAATCTGCTTTCTGAGCTTGCTCGAATTGATAAAATAGATGATGTTATTAAAGCTGCTTCAAAATCAGGAACTTTAGATGATGTTATTAATACTACATTTAAAACTGTTAAAGAGCCCGGCGTTAAAGATGCAGCGATGTCATTTTTTAAGCGAGTTCCAAAGGCTAAAGAGCATTTTGTAAGTTCTATTCAGTCAGCTGCTACTGGTAATGGTTTAAAATCAACGTTAACTAGTTTAAATAAGCTTAAAAGATTTAGATCTGTTGCTGGGGCCATTATTGGTGGTATAGCTTATATTCTAATCAGTGGTATTGGAATTAATAAGTTGAATCAGTATCTTGCTAAAAGAGATAAAATGAAAAAGCAGCAAACAAAAGATATTTCTCCGAAGGGGATACCTTTTTCTGCTAAAGTTAATGAAGGGCAAAAATTAAACCTTTCCACAAATAATCAGATTTCAGCAGGTTTAGATCTTAAGCAAGTTGCTGGCGGTCATTTATCTAATAGGGATCATTTTCTTGCAGCTTTAAACACTTTAGATAATCAATAGATGACAATAAAACTTTATCAGATATTTAAGCCTATTGTATCTGTTTATTAAAAGTGTCCATGAGTTTTTTTACTATATCAGTGTTTTCATCTGCAAGATTGACCTTTTCTTCAGGGTCATTTTTAAGATTATATAATTCAAAATATTCAGGGAACCCATTATAAATGAGTTTCCACTGGTTATTATTATCAACAATGGAATATTTATAAAACCTTCTGACACAATATTTTGCATTTTTTTTGCTTACAAGAATAGAACCCGGTAAATTTTTACCTTTATTGCCGAAAAAATAGAATGATCTGTAGATCGAACTTATAGGTAGCTTGTGTTTGTTGCTTTTTTTGTTTAACAAGGGCAGCAAACTCTCACCACAAAAGGCAATGCTATCTGTTTCAACACCCATATAGTTTAATAATGTTGGAGTTAAATCTAATGAAGATGTAGGTATTTCTATCTTTTTACTTTTGATTTCACCAGGGAATTTTATTGCTAGCGGTACCCTTATTATTTCCTGATAAAGAGTAAAGGTATGATAAAAGCTACAATGTTCTTTAATTTCTTCACCGTGGTCTGAAAATAAAACTATAATGCTTTTATCATATAGGTTATTCTTTTTTAAATAGTTAATAAAATCTCCGAACACTTTATCAGCATTTTTTAATCTTTGTAGATATTCTTTTTCAAATGGATCCTTGGAGAAAAAACTTCGATAAACGTTATTTATATGAGTATCATGGAGGTTATAAATATGAAACCATATTAGCAAAGGATTATTCGAAGATTTATTAGATTCAATAAAATTCTGACAGGTTTTTAACATATCTTTATCAGAGTTAGAATATTTTTTTTGTGTCAGGTTAATACTTTTGTATCCGTATGCAATTGGCGAGATATAATCTTTGTCGTTAATAATTGCCTTTAAAGTTACCATTTTCTTTTGATCAAGGTTGGTTCCTATAAAAAGGCCTGTTTTATAACCATTCTTATATAGAATGTTAGCAAAAGAAAGTTTATTGTTGCTTATAGGTGCCGCATAATATTTAGAGATGCTTATAGAACTTAGTGACGCAGGTGTATGTGTGGCATGGCTGTAGTTATTAACAAAGAAATTAGAATTGTTTATAAAGTTATAAATATTGGGAGCATTCTTTTTGTATAGAGAATAATCTGTTCTAAGGGCATCTATACTAATCATGAAAATATTTGGTCGCTCTTTTAAGGTAATTGATTCCGGTGTAGTTTTTCCTTCAACACAATAATTATCAGTATTATATGTAAAGAATTCTTCTTTTTTCTTGTTAAACAGGGGATAAACCCAGTTATAAGTTAAATGTTTTTGAATTATGCAGCTTTTATCAATGAATGCTTTAAGCCTATATGAAGATGGGGAAAAATAAAGAGTGGTATTAATCGAAAGGGCTATTATTCCTATTAATATTAACCACCTGGCCTTTGGGTTTAATTGTTTAATAGCAATAGGAGTAATATTTGAACAGTTTAAAATATAAAATGTTAATAAAATAAAGTAGAATAGCGATATAGTTCCTGTTATAAAGTGAATATCCATTAATGCTTTAATATAAAAACTCTGGCTTGTAATAAAATTAACAGTAAACAAATAAGATATAATAAATCCAAAAAGTAATGTTGCACCAACAATAAGTCTAAAAAGTTTATATTCCCATAATCTTGGCAATAATAAAAAGAATAAATACCAGTATATTGATATAAAAATAAATATTATAAGTATAATACTAGCTATAACTAAAAAAGCATTGTTTGAATAGAGGTTTAATATTGATTTATAAAAGTTATCACAAAAGGATAATAGACTGAATATTGTTTTAGAATAATATAAGTAACCAGTAACAATTAAAGAAGTGCCAATAAAACTAATCAGAAAATGTTTAATAAAGCTTTTTTGTCTATATTGTTCAATATACAGGGCATAAAAACTACAGGGTATCAGTATAATAAAAATAATAAGTTTATCAAGGGCAAATTCACTAATTTTAGTATTTAACAGAAAAAATGTTGTAAATTCTGAATCAACACCATTCAGGTAAAAATGAATAACAAAAAAACTTTCAATTAAGCTGATAATGAAAATTGGTACAAGCCAGATAAGAAACAGGTTGTTATTCTTGCCTATCTTATTAGCAATAAGATACGAAATAAATAGAGGCAGTATACATGCTAGAGATAAAAAACAACCAATAATTAATCCGTACAATGCTGCCCAGCCAGATGCATATATTAAACCATAGATTTTAGCACCTGTGTCAAGATAATAGCCTGATGCATAGTGCCGTTCTATAAACTCAAACCCGCCAAAGATAAAACCAGCAATAAATGAAGTTAATAGAATATAGAAAAATATATTTAATATGCTGACTTCTTTAATTTTATCGTTTAATAAACTAGTTTTATCATTTAATTCAGAGATTAGTTTCATGATCTTTTTCCAATCTGGTAAATAATTGCTAAAAATATACTAAAAAATAAGAGCTAATAATAAATAATAAAAGTTAAAATTGCTTTGAATTAAAAGAATTTTACAACGATTTTTACTGATATTTTCAATATGCTGATAATAGTAGTAATTTAGCGTAGTTTTTTATTTTAATGTATAGAGAAATACTTTTAAAAAGTATGTTAGCTTATGAGGCCTCTGCATAACTTGTGTTTTTAGACTATCAAGAGTTAGTGATTTTCGAACCCTGCACTATTGCCCTGTAATCATAGTTCTTTTAAGAACTTATACTGTTATGCACAAGTTTTAA
>JBFMGH010000051.1:0-3283 GCA_040752795.1 Cyanobacteriota bacterium | reverse complement strand
TTGAATGTAATTTATAGATTATAGATTATAGAGGCTGGGTGTTTTGGCCTGCTCCGCAGCCAAAAACACCCTAGAATAATTTAAAGCCATATATCGATTACTTCCGTGGATTGGTATAGTTCTCAGAAGAAGAAAGAGAATGTATTTTTGCTTGCTGCACAAGCAAAAATACATCCTACAATCTCCTTGCTGATTTCTGATTTGTGAATAATCCAAGTTAAAGGTCTGTAAATACCTTAATTTCTCTAATGAATATCTTATTGAAAAATTTATATAATATAGATTATTCTTCTAAATCTTTAAAATAAGCTTCAGACAGATCTAAAAATGTAGTTGCAGAATCTTTTAATACTACATCTTTTGCAGCGCCATAAGTTCCTATTACCTGAAATACGGGCGTATACCAGTAATTATTATAACCCAGTTCTTCTAATTTATTACATAGTTTTAGTTGCTGTTCTTCGTCAAGAGTAACCTCTAGCTTTTTATATATTTCATCAACTTCCTTACTATTAGTTTTAGACCATAAACCTTTTGAATAAACAGCCATACCATATAAAAAACCGACATGCATAAATGGATCTACACCTGAATAAATTGTTAAATCATAGTCCCAGGTTTTTGAATCCAGCAACCCTTTAACCATTTCAGATATAGTCATAGAATTAACTTCAGATTGAATATTGATTCGCTCAAGATCTTTTTTAATAGCCTGCGCTATTATTTTAGCATCTTCAGTAACAGCAATTTTTATTGTTAAATCTTTATATTTCGATTCATTTAAAAGCTCTTTAGCCAGTTTTGGGTCATAAGGATACGGTTTCAAATTCGGATTATGCCCAAATTCAAGTTTAACAGAATTAGTAGCTATTTTCCTTCCATTGCCTTTAGCGAGAACTTTAATTAAAATATCTCTATTTAATGCTATATTTACAGCTTTCCTTATTTTTATATCAGAAAAAGGTTTTTTAAGGGAGTTAAAAACCATTTTATGAACTTTGGCCTGATTGAGCATTTTAATTACTTTAGTATTTTTCCCTTTTTGAACATCCAGAGTATGAATGCCTGGAAGTTGAGTAATAATATCAATCTTACCATCTGTCAAAGCTTTTCGCTGCTCTTTTTTTGATATATCATCTTCTATAAACTTAAATATTACTGTATTAATTATAGGTTTGCCTTTAACCCAATAGTTTGGATTTTTAGTAAGAACGATTGAACCATCTTTATTCCATTTACTGAATTCATATGCTCCTGTTCCAACGGGTTTTTTAGAAAAAACCTCTTCACCAACATCTCTAAAATATTTAGGTGGAAGTATTTGAACCAACGAAAGTTTCCGAATAAATAAATAGTCTGGTTGAGAGTTAATAATATTTACGGTATATGGATCAATAATTTCAATTTTGCTAATATTTTTAAACAGTTTAGCACCCGGAGATTTAGTATCAGGTGCCAATAAACGATCTAAAGAAAACTTAACAGCCTGAGCATTAAATGTTTCACCATTATGAAATTTCACATTCCTTCGAAGCTTAAATTGAGTGGTTTTATCATCAATCTGCCTCCAACTTTCAGCCAGGTCAGGCACTATTTGTCCTTTTTTATTCCATTTTACAAGCCTGTCAAAAATATGGAAGGTTATTTCATCAAGCTTATTGTCAAAATATATAGGGTCCAAACTTACGGGAGGAATATCATTCTGGCATACCCTTATAACAGATTTATCTTTCCTGGTAAATTTTTGACTGCTGTTAATTGAATGATTTTCTTGTTTTACTTCAAGTTTGCCCTGTTGAGAAGAAGTTAACTTTATTGTTATAAAGCTTATGAAAATTATGATTAAAAAAAGTATTAATCCAAGTGCAAATTTATTCTTTTGAAATAATTCCTTCTTGAATTGCATAAATAACTGCTTCTGTTCTACCATTAATGCCTAATTTATTATATATGTTATGCAGGTGATTTTGCACTGTTCTTTGAGATATATATAATTCTTCAGCAATTTGCTGATTTGAATAACCTTTTGAAAGAGCTTTTAGAACCTCTATTTCTCTTTCTGTAAGAAGATCACCTGGTTTTTGTTTTTCTGGCTCACCCTTGAAAACAAATTGTGTTAAAAGTTTTTTTGTAACTTCCGGATGAAGAATCGACTTACCGGCAAATACATCCCTAATAGCACTCACAAGATTTTCTGCAGCAACATCTTTAAGTAAATAACCATCAGCACCAGCTTCAATCAAACTAAAAACACTTTTATCATCACCCTGACTGGTCAAAATAATTATTTTTGTTTTTGCTAATTCTTTTTTTACCTGTTTAGTAGCCTCAAGACCATTTAGAATTGGCATATTAATATCCATAATGATAACATCAGGATGTAACTGTTTTGCAAAATCAATTGCTTCCTGCCCGTTAGCTGCTTCGCTTACAACTTTAATGTCTTCTTCCAGTGCTAATAGGCTTTTTAGGCCTTGTCTGAACACTGTATGATCATCAGCTAGCATCACACGGATATTTTTCATTCTTCATCCCTCTTTGGTTTAAGGCTTTTTGACAATTTTTACAATGAGTATTTTTGTTTACTTAGATAATATTAACATAATCTTGGCAAATACAAATACACCCTTGTAATGAAAGTTAAGTAAAATCTGTCACATATGGACTATAAATAATTAATTAATGTTTATTAAAAATCAATTATATAGATCCATGAAAGTAATTTATAGATTCTAGATTTTAGGGGCTGGGTGTTTTTCGTTGTTGCACAGCTGGCAAAAACACCCTATTGCTTTCTGATTCATTATTTATGTGGAATAGATAATAAGAGTTTTGGAGAGAAACATTCTAGTAGATTCTCATAACTTAATTTTTGATAAAAGAACAGGAGATAGTGATTCAATATTTAAAATTTGAATCGAACATAAGCTTTAGTATTTTAGAATCATCATTGTTTTCAAGGATGAATATTATTGTTATTATTTTTATTTTAAAATTTATAGGGATATAATTCTGAAAAGCATTAAACTTAAATTAACAGCAGGTATTAAATATGATCAATTCAACATTAAAAGATTTTATTTCTTATGTGAAAATAGTTAAAATATCCTGGATAGTACTTGGTTGTAATGCATTATTTATACTTATTCTTTTGTTATTGTAGAACCAAAATGAAAATGTCCTATTAGAACAAAGTAAAAATGTCCGGTTTTCAATAAAAAAAATCGGAGGATAAAAAATGAAACAAGGAGTTCTAATAGTGACAATACAAGAAGTAAACAAG
>JBFMGH010000050.1:0-8266 GCA_040752795.1 Cyanobacteriota bacterium | reverse complement strand
CGGGGACATATCTCAGACTCAGTTTTTAAAAACTTGAAAAACGAACTGCCTTATTCCGTCCAATATCAAACTTAATGATACATTTGAACAAATTTAAAACCAATAATTTAAACATACAAGAAAAATTGGAGTTTTTGGAGGAAAATCGGCTCATTCACTTGAGAGAAAAAATCATTTTAAACAAAAAGAATCGCCAAAACCTTTATAGATACTTAATCTTAGCCGGAAAGTAAAGAACTCCAATTTCCCTAATAAAATTGCAAAGCTCGGAAATTGCCGGAAATAAAGGCCAGCAATCTGTAATAGATTTATTCATAATGTTCTTAAACTGTTCTTAAGTATGCAATTATTTTGCCAACAATGTTTGACTCATTTTTATTATAAACACTACTGAACTTATCTGTAATAAAACATATATCGCCATTTGAAAAACTTGCTCTGACCAGTAAATACTTGCCATAATATTGAATTAAATATGTCTCATTAATAATAATGCCTTTTTGTTTTTCATCAACAATCACTATATCATTCTTATTATACACAGGAGACATTGCATTGCTTTCTACCTGATAAGCAAAAAGATTTGGATCATCTAAATTATCAGTTATTATTAAATCTTTAGGAATAATCATTACCTTCTGTTCTGATTGAATGAGTTTTTCCGCATTTTCTTCTATTATTATAGCACTTGACATTGGAATTTCGAAAGCCGATTGTAAAGTTTTTTGAATATCAGAAATTAAAGAACCTCCTTTTTCATTGAAAGTTTCTAAATTCATATCTCCCTTGCCGATCAAAATCCATCTAATACTGACACCAAGCTCTTCTTCAAGGATCTCAAGAAAAGTTAAAGGTAGTTTATGCCTATCTTGTTCAATATCACCTATTTTGTGCCCGGGAACATTGAAATAGAGTGCAAACTCCTCTTGTGTCAGGCCTAAGCTGGTTCGAAATTCTTTTAATCTGGATCCTACTGTCATACATAAATCCTTTTTTTGCCTCCATAATTATACTATACATTAACAAAAAGTGCAATTATACGTATTGACAAAGTACAAATCCATACTATAATTATAGTAGATTACTAACTGTCGACAAGAAATATCCTACTGTCTCTCCTTTATAGCTTTAGTGTAAAATTATACTTAAAAACAGATAAAATTATTATTTGTCATTCTAATACACTGTCAGGTTTATTTTGAATAAACAGATCCTTCGTCGCAAAGCTCCTCAAGGATGACATTTTCGTAATTCTGAACGAAGTGAAGAATCTATTCAAAACTTAGTAGACTATATACTAGCTATGAACAGCCTCTTTCTTAGTTATTCTTAAACACCAAAGGACACTTTAATGAAATCTTTCGATAATTTCAAGCGTCTAAAAGAATACATAACCTTTGATGATCTCCCTGAAGACTTAAAATTTATTGCTACCTTTTGCGGCATGGAAGTTGCTTTAATACTTATCAAGTATGCTGCCGGTATGAACTTTAATATCCCTAAAAGCTGTTTGAACGGCCCAATTAGAAAATACATTATAGATAATTATAACGGTACAAGAACCAACATGTTAGAGATTTCTCATGTTTGTGATGTCACCGAAAGGCACATCAGGAAAGTAATAAAAGAGCATGTTGAAAGCACATCAAAGGGGAAATAATAACTTCAGTAATATCTATGTTAACATTTAATTGATTTGTTCTAATAGTTTGACAAGTTTTTAGCATTATTTTGAGCATGTTTTGTAATTTAAAAAACAATTGAAAGTCATATGTATTGTTTGTTTTTAGATTTCTTTGTGTTAGCATTTCTAAAAATATTCATGGTACTAAATTTTTTAAGGCACAAACTAGATGAAAAAGAAACCCCTGATAATAATAGGAATAACAATAGCAACAATCGTTGTTTTAGTAGCAATTCTTTACTCATTAAATCTTTATAAATCATATAAAACCCCATATGGTCATTTTGAAAGAGTTGGTAACTTAAATGAATCTCGCGCAGGCCATAAATCATTCTTGATGAGTGATGGCAAAGTTCTTATTGTAGGGGGGATAAAAGAAATAAAAAATGATTATTTTGATATTCCAAAAGAATATGTTGATTCTATTGAGCTTTTTAATCCAAATACTAAAAAGTTTGAAATTAGGCTTAAAGAAAAATCACTTAGTAACTTTAAAACATATAACATACATAGGTTAAGTGCTAATGAGATTGTTTTTATTAATGTTGATGATAATATAGTAGCTATTTATAATTATAAAACTAACACTCTAAAAACAATTAAGTACCCTCGAATACCTAAAAAGAACTACAGATACACGGTTTTAAACAATGGGGAAATATTAATTTATGGTGGCTTTGAACTAAATGATCCAACCTACTGGCAAAAATCCATTGGTTTGTTTGACCCACATAATAACAACTACAAGCATCTTGATTATAATAATTTATTTTCAGAAAAATCTTCTGTATATGCATTGCCAGATAACAATATTGCAATTTTTAATAATAAAACAAGAACTATTTACAACATAAAGTCAAATAAAGTCATTGATAAATCCAATATAAATATACCAGCTAATTTTATAGTTGATTTACTTTTTAATAGCATTTTACAAACTTATGAAGTAGTTTTAATTAAAAAAAACAACGATGATTATTCAGTATATGCTTTATATAACTTCTTAACAAATGAATCTACTTATTTGGGTGAAACAAATTATAAAGGATATTCTTGTAAAGTAAATGTTTTAAATGATAAAGAACTCTTATTTAGTGCATGTATATGTTATTCAGAGTTTATTATTGAAAATTGTAAAAATGCTGAGATTTTTAATAGAGATAAAAGAAAATTTGTAATTTTAAATGGGCAAAAATCAGGAGCTGAAATATCTACCGTTAATACAAAATCCAAAAGTGTTCTTTTGACAGGTGGACGGCTACGATCATATAACTTTAGTAACGAAAGAATTGATGTTAAAACCTTAAAAGATGCTAAAGTGTTCAAGTTTAAGAATAATTAAGGAGGAAATAAAAGATGCCTTTTGATTTAAAACAATTAGAAGATAGTAAAAAATGGATTTTTACAGAACAAGATGATTTTTCAATAATAATAAAAGAATTTGATATTATTCATAATTTTAGTCCTCTTATAAATACTTCTAATCAAATAGCTAGAATATCACTAGGTATACCTAAAAAATATTTAAATGTTAATGATGAATTAATACCTGAGTATCTTGCAAAACAAGGTACAATTAAAGGCATAGGCCAAAATATTACCCCTGAAATGCTTGAAAGCATACATCCATTAACAATAAAAAAATGGAAAATCAGAAGAGATAATCTTTTTCATCAAGAAATTGATGCATATAGACATATTTTTGAATCTGCATATTTTACATATAAATATGGTGAAGACAATGCAAGATTTTTAAACTATTGGCATGAAGTACAAGGAATACCAAACAGAGACCCTTTTGTAAGTCATAATATGGATTTCTGGAATAATGAAATTGGATATTCAATTGGTAAATATATGAAAGACAACAACCTTTCACTACTTGATTTACCTGATTTAGTTACTTCAATAATGAATACTGATCTTCCTATACTAGATCCTGAAAAGGCTTATGATGAAGGTAAAATTATTTATCAAGGACTTGGCTTTAAAGATGGTATTGGGTTAAAAACAGATGATTTAGTAGGAGCTAAAATTCAAGCACAAACATTAAGGCAAATTGATATTGATTGGTATTCATCTGATCAGTTATTACACCAATCAACAGACTTTTTTGAAAACATTCTTGGACTTTCAGCTAATGCACTAGGAAATGCAGTTGATAAAATAACTGATATTTATGACAACTTTAAAAAAGCCTTCTTAACCATCTCCCCTCTAATTCTCGACCTGGATGGTGACGGCGTTGAAACCCTTAGTATTAATAATGGCATTAATTTCGACCACAACGCTGATGGTTTTAGTGAACTAACCGGCTGGGCAGGCAAAGATGACGGTTTATTAGTTCTTGACATAAATGACAATGGGTTAATAGACAGCGGCAGAGAATTGTTCGGAGAGCATACATTATTATCTAACGGCGAAGAAGCCAGTGGTGGTTTTGAAGCATTAGCAGAATTAGACACAAACCTTGACGGCAAAATAGATGCTAATGACACTCAATTTAGTGACCTGAAAATATGGATAGACGCAAACAGTGACGGCATAACAGATTCTGGAGAGTTGCACACTTTAGGCGAGCTTAATATAGAATCTATTAGCCTTAATTTTGAGAACGTTAATAAAGAAGATGCAGAAGGCAATTTAATTTCACAGGCTGGCAGCTATACTACTACTGATCAGGTCACACATGACCTATCAGATATTAAATTCCAAGTTAATAATGTGTTCTCTCAGTCAGTTGAGACTTTAGAAATATCACCTGAAATTGAAGCGTTGGCCAAACTCAAAGCAGCTTAGAAAGGCACAAGCTAGATGAAAAAGAAACCCCTGATAATAATTGGAGCAATAACAGCAGTAATCATTGCTGTATTATTTATCATTTTATTCTCATATATATATTTAAACTTTTTCAAAAATGATGATTTTGTTTTCACAGGAAAAATGAATGCATATAGAGTTAGACATACTCATACTTTATTGAAAGATGGCAATATTCTTATTACAGGTGGGGAATGTTGGAACGAAAAATTAGGTTATAAGAGTGCTGAAATATATAATCCTAATACTGGTCACTTTACCCTTATTGATAATACTAAATTAGAGCATACTTGGCACAAAACAATATTACTATCCAATGGAAACGTTGTAATTCTTAGCTACAACGGGATAGAAATATATGACATCAAAACAAAGAAATTTTATCTTGCTGGTAATATGGTTATACCTAGAAAACGTGGGTTTAGTGTTACACTCCTCAAAAATGATAAAATACTCATTCTTGGAGGTGAAAAGTATGATAAAAATATACATGTTCCACCTCCTGATGTACCTATTGTTTTAGAAGCTGAAATTTATGATCCAATAACAGAAAAATCAAAAATAGTTGGTAATACATTATATCCAGTTGTTGATAATCAAGCAATTGCATTATCTAATGGAAAAATTATTATTGTTGACAACAAATACAATATTGAATTGTTTGACCCTAAAACTGAAAAGTTTTCTATTATTGGAAAATTTAATATGACTAATGGAGTTATTATTAATTTAAAAGGAAAAATAATAAATTTAGAAAAAAATATTAAAGAAATATTCAATACAACTAATTTTCACGAATCAGAGGAAGAAAGTTTTATTCCGTCAATTGATCGATATAATTTTTATGAACCAATTATTTTGAAAGATAATAATATTTTACTTTTATCCTCAGAAAGAAATTATATATTTTATCCTAAAAAGAATAAATTTTACAAACTACATAGTTTTTTAAAAGATCGTAATGGTTTTGCTGCTACTTTACTCAATAATGGTAAAGTTTTAGTAACTGGTGGTACTTGTGGTATGGCATCTTCAGGACCACTTTACAAAGAAGCTGAATTATTTGTTAATAAACAAGGTAGAAAGGAGAAATGAATATGACATCAATTAAGAATATAGCCGATTTATTGATTGAACCGTATGAAAAATTAGCTGAACAAGCATATCGAAAAGCTTATTATAAAAAATATGGTAAATATCCTGCAAGTCATGGATATGGTGATTTAGATAATGAATCTATAAATGCCTTCCAACATGCATATATGAGTGCACTTATCACCTATGAAAAAGATAAAAATACAGCTTATAAATTAGGAAGACTAAAAGAAAACCTAACAACTTTTTTTCTTGATGATTATGATTTTCAGGATCATAACAGAGATTTTTATAATAATGAAGTAGGAAGTAGTTTAGGTTTTGGAGAAAAACTACGATTGATATCTAACAAAGATAATTTAGGAATAGCTATTTTAGATGCTTTAGATTCTGGATTATTAATTACTAAAATACCAGATTCCAAAAATCGTTATTCAAAACAAACATGGGATTTAATGATTAACGTTTATAATGATCCCCAAAAAATTCAACTTGCAAATGACATTATAGCTGATACACAGGATTTATATGATAAAGGTATAGTTTCATATTCTTTACTTTTAGGAATAAAAGGGGAACTTCAAATTTGGGGAGAAAAGGGAAATAAAAAAATAGAAGATTTTAAAAGCTTTTTAAATGACAACTATAATAATGTAATTGACCAAATTAAAGACCTTTTCAACCAAGCCAAACAAACCATCTCCCCACTAATTCTCGACCTTGACGGCGATGGTGTTGAAACTCTTAGTATTAATAATGGTACCTATTTCGACCACAACGCTGATGGTTTTAGTGAACTAACCGGCTGGGCAGGCAAAGATGACGGTTTATTAGTTCTTGACATAAATGACAATGGGTTAATAGACAGCGGCAGAGAACTATTCGGAGAGCATACATTATTATCTAACGGAGAAGAAGCCAGTGGTGGGTTTGAGGCATTAGCAGAATTAGACAGCAATCTTGACGGCAAAATAGATGCTAATGATACTCAATTTAGTGACCTGAAAATATGGATAGACGCAAACAGTGACGGCATAACAGATTCTGGAGAGTTGCACACTTTAGGCGAGCTTAATATAGAATCTATTAGCCTTAATTTTGAGAATGTTAACAAAGAAGATGCAGAAGGTAACTTAATTTCACAGGCTGGCAGCTACACCACAACAGATCAGGTCACACATGACCTATCTGACATTAAATTTCAAGTTAATAATGTGTTCTCTCAGGCAGTTGAGACTTTAGAAATATCACCTGAAGTTGAAGCATTGACCAAAATAAAAGTAGCTTAGAAAGGCACAAACCAGATGAAAAAATTAATTAAGTTCTTTAATTCAAACAAAATAACAATATTAATTCTACTAATAGTAATTATAGCAATACTGTTATGGGTTTGGCCTAATATTGAATCTGCTTATAATGAATATAAAAGAACAAAAGTTACAAAAACATTCCCAAAAGTAAGAACTAAAAAGCTTTCTGACAATCTCACTGTTAAAATAACAAGAATTAATGATTTAAAAAAACCATTTTATACTGCTCAACGTCAATGGAGTCTGCAATTGAAGAATGGAAAGGTTTTAATATGTGATGTTTTTGGAGATCAATTATTTAATCCTGAGGATTTAACCTTTAATGTTCTTAAAGAAAATAATTTATATTCTTCTGGTATCCCTTATGAACTACAAAAAGGATGTGAAGTTACTTTCACTAAAGCTAAAGAAGCTATTAAAAAAACACTAAGCAAAGTAGATAATAATGACTATTTTACTTGTCTTGGTTTTATTTCACCTGCAACTCAACTTTATGCTAATAACAGAAAAGACTGTCTTTATACCTTAAATATCAAAACATTTAAACTTTCTAAATGTATTAATTTTCCTGATTCAGTATTTCATTTCTTTGGGTTATACAAATTGAAAGATGGAAAAAGTTTATTTTTTTCTGGTGATAAATTCATTGCAAATAACGGAACTTATCAAAAAGTAGGGCCTATTAACATATTTTTATTTGATTTAACAACAGAGAAATTATCAGTTATCGGTAAAACGATTTCAAATTTTAGTTATATTATTCCTTTAGAATTACCGAATAATAAACTTCTTATTACTGGGTATGGGGAACCATTTAACTATGAAAGTAATGAAAAATTAATAATTGAAGTTTTTGATTTTAAGACAGGTAAAAGTACCTTAAAAGGTAGTTTTAAGAGCAATACATCTTATAGATCTCCAACTAAAAGTTTTGCTTCTGAAGGTTCTTTATATCAATTATCATTAATAACAAATAATATTATTTTAATTTCTGGCCAAACAACAAGTTTATATGACATAAAAAATAATAAATTTTATAATTTGGGGCAACTAGCTATGCCCAGAGATAACCACTATGTCACAAAATTTAATAATGGAAAGATTTTAGTAGTGGGTAGCTTTTGTGACTATAAATACAAAGATTGTGCCTATAGCAAATATTGCAATCATGCATATTTAAAAAATGATACTGATAAGCCTGTTAGTATTTGTAAGGATATACAAACAGCTGCAGAGGTTATTGAAATTATTGAAAAATAGAAAGGAAGTTTAAAATGGGGTCTAATACAGGAATTGTTGAATATGTTAGTACCAAAAATTATTTATTTGATTATTATCAAGGTTCTGGTGATAATTA
>JBFMGH010000049.1:0-4848 GCA_040752795.1 Cyanobacteriota bacterium | reverse complement strand
AACCTCATATCAAATGAACTAAGTTTATTTAATTTTTTATTAATAAACTTTATTCCTCCTGGATTATACATTATTATGTTTTCAAAACACTTTATTACCTTAAATATTTATCTTTTACATTTTATTTTTTGTTATCCAATTTATGGATCTAACTTTGAAGACCTAATAATACTTACTTTTATTGTTGGAAGCATTGTTTTTACTGTTCATTTAATTTATATAATTTCTAAAACGCTTTATCTTAGACTAAAACAGTATTATAAAACACAAAAAGAATAGTGTTAACGGAAACATTTATAAAATATATACTTAACATCCGTTATTCATTCTCAAATTTTTCTAAAAACTTATCAAAGTCTAACTTTAAATCTATTTCATTGACATTAATTTTGTATTTCTTATTTATGAAATATTTCCAATTATCTTTTTGGCTTGGAACTTTATTTTTGATTAAGTTGTAATACGTTTTAGTATTTATAATTATTTTATTATCAGTAATTTCAGCAAGCTTATAATCTTTTGGGTATGGTATTTGTTTCTTTAATATTTTCTTGTGCAAATAATTACTTGCTCTCATACCATAACCCCAATACTCTATAATAGGTTTTTTTTGAGGTCTATTAATACTTAAACCTTGATTATAAATTGTAGCAAGTATTGAAAAGTTTTCATCTTTACCAATATCAATTTTTACTTCTTTTTTATAAACATCAATATAAGCAGCTAATATTTCACCAGAAACAATACGATTATTATGTTTAATATAATCAATTATTTGATAATCAGTTTCAGTTATTAATTCCGGGAAATACCCGTATTTTATCAATTTTTTAACCGTTGATAGCTTTATACCCATTTCACCAATCGATAAATCAGTGTCAATAATTTTATTAATACTTGATGATAATGTTTTATTAAATAGCTCTTTTTTGGGTGATTCTTCTATCCATTCTATTGAATCGATCAATCTAGCCGGAACAATATATCCAAAAGAACTAACAACATCTCTATTTTCTAACAAAACGGGTATGTTTTTAAAAACATTTTTTTCAACTTTCAACTTGTATATTATTTTACTATTAACATTATTTTTATTGTTATAATCTTTTCTTGGCCCTCCTCCGCCGCCAGCATATTTCAACAGCGGCAAGCTAAAATTTTGATTACCGGCATTCTTCAACACCTCTTTACTTACCAGCCCTGCGTTTTTTTCAGCAACATAAACTGACAACAAGCGCCTGGCAAGTTCTAATGTATCTTGATCTTCTGGGGTCTGCTCAGCAGGTGCTTTGTTAACCTTTGTCAGCGCATCAGCATAAATAGCCTGAATTATTGGCTTTGATTCTTTAAAGTTCTTGTAATGCCATGGATTATCTGCAGGTACCCTGAACTTTCTTGCGTTCAGTCTATATGCTTCTCTGTCATAATTTCTATTTACCTTTTTGCCTGCCTGTGCAGAATTCCACACTTCGGCTATGCTCCGGTAAAGCTCTTTTCTGACATTATTTTTTAACTCTGCAAATTCATTTTCTTCTACCTGACCCTGTAATACTGGTGATGTATCCTCAACAGGCAACTCAATATCCTGTGGTGGTTCTATTTCAGGTGGCAGTGTCTCGGGTGGTAGTTCTGTTGCAGTAGTTGCTTTTTGATCCAGTTCTTTTATCTGCTCATCTATTAAATTAATCCGCAACTGAAGCTTATTAACATTCTTTAGAACACTACTTAGCTCCTCCTGCTTTTCTTTTCCTTTTATATCAGTGTAAATAATACCAAGTAGACCAAATGAAGGCTTATTGAGTTTGTTAATATAGTTACTTAATTCCTTTGCCTTATTGTCCCAGTGAGTAAGTTGTGTGGTCAATTTTATCTTTTGCTGGTCAAGGGCTGTTCTTATTACCAATTCGTCTGTCCTACCTGCGTTAACAGGTGTATATTTCCCATAGTTTGCTCCATCTCTGTATGCCTGATCTGCTATAACTTGGTCAATATCCCTTAACGCCTGCTCATATTGCAATTTGCCCTGCCCGTGTATAGTTCCTGCTAGTGTAGTATAAGGGTCAAGTTTACTGTTAAGTTCATCCAATTCTGCCTGTATAGCATTCTTGTAAACAGTTAGTTCTCTAACAGGTTTTTGTGAATATTCATAAGGTGATAAAACAAGATTGCTTATTTGAGAATTCTGCCTCTCAAGCTGTATTCCCTGTATTGCATCATTTATTATTCTTGCCCCTTCATTTATATACGGGTTATCTTGCATGTAATTATTTGTATTGATTCTATAGTGAGACTCATCTTTATCAATAAACCTTACAGCATCTAAAGCCGTTCTATCTGTAAGAAATTTAGAAAGCTGGGTTCCAAAAGTTTCAGGGTTATATTCAATATTTACCTGACCGAATTTATATGGGTTTAAAATACTTTTAGCAACTTCAAATCTTTCATTGAATCTTCGTAAATCATTTTCTCTTTGCTTGTTTTTATACCAGTTATAAATTGAATAACCTATACCAGTAGCTCCTCCTATTATTCCTAATGGTATAACTCCGCCCAGGGCATTTATCATTGCTGAAGATGTATTGAGTCCACTAAGAATTCCGCTGCCTGTGCTAAAATTTGAAACAGCATTTAACCCAAATGGCCCTGCAGTACCAGCAAATGCGTCAGCAGCTGTCGAACCAATAACACTTCCAAGACCTCCTATTGAAGCCGCACCACCTGTTGTAGTGCCACTTGTTAATGGAGGCAAAAGATTGCCAGAAACCGGCACAAACCCACCAAATGGTGTTACTGTACCAATACCACTACTTAATGCAATTGGTAATAACATACTGGCTGCATCTAAACCGCTTTGAAAATATTCACCATTTGATATATCATCAAATAATTTATAGCTACTACCTGCACCAGCAAATACCGGTATACTATTAAGATTTCCAGTTGCATTATTTACTATCTCTTTAACAGTACTGCTGATTATATTGTTTATATTGTTAGCTGTCATCAATCAATACCTCTGATTGCTGATCAAATTTGACGTAATTACTCAACACCAAAAATCTGATCTTCGTTTTTAAAACCCAGTTCTCTATATAAATTCTTAACTAATTCAATAATATTTACTCTTTGCGCTAACACTGGGCTGCTTGATGCCATTTGAATAAATTCAATAAGCTTATTAACTCGTATATCTCTTGAAATAGATGAATTAGCTCCTACAATTCTGAATGTATAATCATCATTAAATAAATCCTCTGCAAAACTACTAAATTCATCATCCGGGTTTAAATTGTAATTGACAGGGTTTAATTCATCATTAAAGAGAGAATTATAATTAAATATTATATCTATAGCTCTCTTCAAAGCATTTTGCTCAACATTTTGAATAACTTCAGAAAACCTGACTATTCCGGCATTCTGAAGCGCCGCAACTTCTGTTGCTGTTTTGCGAAAATCTATACTTGGCCCACCGGTAAAATACTTTGTAGCCCCGGTAACTTCCTGATATTCTGCTTTTAGCTGAGATATTTCGTTATAACTCAGCGCAACCGTATTATCAGGGTGCAATGGGCGAATATTATCTGTGTTTTTAACAGGTATAAGCGCTCCGGGCTTTGCAATTATCTCTTCCGGATCAATTATTCCGTCATCTACATAAGCCCACATTCCATTTATAATCAATGAAAGCACATCTGCTTTCTGATTTGAAAAAGTGTTCACAAGATACTGTATTCCAAGCCCAGGTTCTATGGCTCCAATACCATAAAGTTCATTTGGCACACTTTCATAGGTACAAAATACAAACGGCTTATCCTGATAAGGGTTAGGCTCAAACCGTATTAAATGCTCATCGTTTGCCACAACAGCAATGTAATCATAATAAACTTTGTCGCCAACCATAAAATCACCGTAAGCACTATAAAGCTTCACAAGGTTAGCATTATCAGTATCACTATCAGGCATCTCAAATGCCTTCATTGAATCTATACCTATATCTCTGCTAACATTTGAATCTGCTAGCACCACTGTATTTTTATAGACAGGATTATTTTTAACCTGATCATATGTACGATAACTCCTGTGAATCACAAGCCCCTCAGACCAGTTGGTAACTGCCGGGTCAAAAACTATATCAAACATATTGATAGTCTCAAACTCTGGTCCGTCATAAATAAGCCTGTCTAATTCCTGAACCCGGGTTTCATAGCCTGTTATATTACCATCTCCATCATATAAAGGTTCTTCAACAGTTTCTTTTGTTAAACGTGTCGTCTTCTTCCAGTAAATTGCCGCAGCTGAATTACCTGTTATAACTAGCTGCTTCAAAAAGTTACCAAACTTGGTAACAAAATTCATACTGTCTAACTGATACAACAAGAATGTTTTTAAAATATTTGCTTTGCCTCTAGCTGCATCAGTCATGCCTTCCACAGAAAAGAACGCACTATCCGTAGGAAAAAGCGCCCGTTTTAGGTTTGAATATATATTTGTCGCTGCTTCATATGAAAGTGGAACATATATTTGTGATCTCCACTTCCTCGCATCACTAACTTCATGGTTATGCTGGCTCATAAAAGCCTTTGCACATTCGTTCCATTTTTTCTCTCTCGTTGAACGTGCCTGCTTGAACTCTTCAAAACTTTTGCTGACCTGTTTTGCTATCTCACTGGCTTCTTTTGAATTTAAAGAAGGGGGTTTAGATTGTTTTTGTTTTTCAAAATTTTCTGCCATGATCTATCTCCTGAAATTAATAATTCAATTCATTACTATATATATTGAAGCAATACAGCTAATTTTATAATACATCGTTATGATTAATATTTTATAACCTTATATTCCTTCTCAAAT
>JBFMGH010000048.1:0-25902 GCA_040752795.1 Cyanobacteriota bacterium | reverse complement strand
TTAATTGAGTTTTTATCAAAGCTAGTAACAAACTTTGATCTCCTTGAAGCAAAGTTAAATCACATTCACATTATCAGCTGGTTTCCAATATTAATTACACT
Organism: Cyanobacteriota bacterium; assembly: GCA_040752795.1. Classification (GTDB taxonomy): domain Bacteria; phylum Cyanobacteriota; class Vampirovibrionia; order JBFMGH01; family JBFMGH01; genus JBFMGH01. Next base: position 25,801 of record JBFMGH010000048.1, on the reverse strand, counting down.
GGTCTTAGCAATGTATGCATATAAAGCAACTATCAAGTCTGCCTCTATGGACAGTAATGATTATATTTTCATTGCATTATCAATTGCTGGCATTCTTGTTTCCTTGCGAGCATACGCTTATTGTTTTAGCAGTTTTCTAGTTATGCCACTTATGATAGTTATAATCTACTTATTTACAAATAAATTACCTGATACACTGGGCAATTTTAAAATAATTAAAAAAGATCTTTTATATAAATCAACAATAATAGTATTGTTAATATTTTTATTTAGTTTTGCCTGTAAAAATTATTTAACTTATCAACAAGAAAATTATAGTGTATCAACAAGCTATGGATCATTTAAAACGTTTAATGCCTATGCTATGGGATATAATTCAGCTATTAATTACATTAAAGATATGGTAAAACCAGAAGATAAAATTACCATATTTCCAGAAGAAACGCTTATTAACTTTTTAACAAGACATATATCATCAACCAGCAAAGTTCAGTTTATGGATATTAACAATCTCAACCTCTCAGACTCAGAATATAAAAAGACTTTTAAAGAATTAATTAACTCTGAATACATTTTTATTTCTAATTTTCCATACTTTTTAAGCAAGAAATATTACTTTGGGCTTAACTATCACAGGCAAATTGCAGATTGGATTAAGAAAAATTATAACCTAGTTGCAATAGCAGGTAATTATGAAGTAACCTATGATAAGACTAGTGCCAACTATGGCTTTTTAATTTATAAGAGAAAAAAATAAATGTGCGGTATTTGTGGAATTATAGGTTCTTCAAGCGAAGAAATAATTAAAAAAATGTCAGATGCCCTTTATCACAGGGGGCCTGATGAGGTTGGTTATTATTTTTCCGAAAAGATATGCTTATGTAATAGACGATTAAGCATTATAGATCTTCAAACAGGAACTCAGCCAATTTATAACGAAGATAAATCTATTGTAGTTGTTTTTAACGGAGAGATTTATAATTTTCAAGCCATCAGAGATGACTTAGAGAAAAAAGGGCACATATTTACTACTAAAACAGATACTGAAGTCATAGTTCATGCCTATGAAGAATTTGGTACTGAATGTCTTCGCAGATTCAACGGTGATTTTGCTTTTTCATTATATGATAGCAATAAAGATATAACCTTTATTGCACGTGACAGACTGGGCATACGGCCGCTGTATTATTCACACCTAAATGACAAAATATTATTTGCTTCCGAACTAAAAGCTTTACTAGCTTCAGGAATGATTAATAAAGAACTGAACTATAATTCTATCAATAAATATCTTACATTAAGATACTGCTTTGGAACTGATACATTCTTTAAATCAGTTAAAAAATTACCTCCGGCTAGTTACATGCTAATTAAAGACAATAATATTATTATTAATAAGTTCTGGGATATAGACTACACCCCGGTTTACTATAAAAGTTATCGGGATTATATTGACAGATTCGAGGAAATATTTGAAAATTCAGTTAAATTAAGGATGATATCTGACGTGCCATTTGGTGCTTTTCTAAGCGGAGGGGTTGATTCAAGTTTTATAGTTGCAATGATGGCAAAACATTCTAATGTTCCAGTTGAAACTTATTCTATAGGATTCAATCTTGATATTGACGAGACAAGCGACTCTAAAAAACTTGCAAATCATTTTGGATGCAATCATCACGAAATAATGATTGAAAATCAGTCTTATGATTTAATTCCTGAAATAGTTAAATGTCTTGACGAACCGCTAGGTGATTCTATTATAATACCAACATATCTATTAAATAGAGAGGCTGCAAAGAGTCTTAAAGTTGTGCTAACTGGCGAAGGTGCTGACGAGATCTTTGGTGGATATGTCCATCAGATAGCAATGCATTATGGTAGTGTATTTAATAAATACACACCTGAATTTATCACTAATAACATTCTTATACCATCAATAACAAAATCTCCAATGCAATTACTTGATAAATTATTTCCTTACCCATCAGGGTTAGGTCAGAAAGGCAAAGAAAAGCTTCTTAAATATCTCTCCAACATTAGTAATATAGAAAATTCATACTTTTCAATAGCCAGTGTCTTTTCTCCAATTGATAAAAGCAACTATTATCATCCTGCTTTTGTTGAGAGACTGAACAATTTAACAGTTAACAATGAATTTGCTGCTTTATTAAATAAAAATAGAGATTTGCCTGTTCTTAATCAATTAATAGATCTGGATACAAAATACTGGCTTGCAGATTATACATTATTCAAACAAGATAGATTGACAATGGCTAATTCTATAGAAGGGCGAATACCATATCTTGATCATAATTTAGTAGAATTTGTCGCTCAAATACCTATTAATTATAAAATTAATGGTATCAATACAAAGTATTTACTGAGAAAAGTTGCAAAATCTTATTTACCAAAACCTACTGCATTTAGGCCTAAACGAGCTTTCTACTTCCCTTATCAAAAATGTTTTGGCAAAAATTTCAACATATATCTTAAAGAACTCTTTAATGAAAATTCTTTTATATTTAATATGGAAATAATCAGGAAAGGTCAATTAGATTATCTTTGCCAGAATGCTTTAAAAAATGAATTATTACAGAGTAAACAATTAATGAGCATAATAATTCTAGAACACTGGCTAAAAATCTACAGTTAGGTTTCATAGCAACGCATCTCCATAAGGATTAAATTATAAATGAATCAGCAGGAAATAGATGTAAGCATTGTTTTGCCAACATACAACGAAGAGAAGGCTTTGCTTCCAGTTATAGAAGAAATTAGAGACGCTTTGAAAGATTTAAATCAAAGCTATGAGATCCTTGTAATAGATGATAATTCAACTGATAAAACACTGGAAATAGCAAAACAATTAGCTGATAGAGTTATAAAAAGAAGCATTAATGGTGGAGCTGGAGCAGCAAGAAAAACTGGTATTGCAAATGCCCGGGGTAATATAATAGTTATGCTTGATGCTGATGGCACATATAATCCTTATGATATACCAGCAATGCTTGAATTATTCCCTGCCTATGATCAGGTAAATGGATCAAGAGATTCTGAACAAGGAACATTAAAATTATTAAGGATACCAGCAAAGTGGTTTATTAGAAAACTAGCCTCCATTCTAACTAATACTGATATTCCTGATTTAAACACAGGGCTTAAGGCCTTTAAAAAAGATAAAATGCAAAGATTTTTATGGGTTATTCCAGATGGTTTTTCCTGTGTTACAAGCATGACACTGGCGTTTTTATGCAATGGACTTTCTGTAACCTGGGTACCCACTACTTATAAAAAACGTATTGGCAAATCTAAGTTTAAAGCTATTAAAGATACTTATAATTACATTCTTACTGTCATAAGAATCATAATGTATTTTAATCCTCTAAATATCTTTTTGCCTTTAAGTTTAATTATTTTAATTATTGGAATCATCAAATCACTTTATGACAGACTATATGGTATTGGTTATCTGCAACAATCTGATATTATAATATTACTTACAGCTATCCTTATTGGCATTTTGGGTTTATTAGCAGATTTAATTGTTGTCCAGAGCAAATCACACATTATTGACCAATCATTCTTTATCAAAGAAGAAGAAAAATAACTATGGATAATATATTGGCTAAAATAGCAGTTCTAAATGCCCCAAAGGTTTTATCGCTTCTGGACAAAGGCGAATTTGCGCCGACCTACGGTTGTTTTGACAGGAATTATTGGCACTATAAAACCGTTACAGATTTTCCTTCTGCCACATATCAACAGCTTGCTTTGTTTTTAGCACATCTATACACCTCTAATATACCAGGTAATATTTATTATCGACAACCTGAAATATTACAACTCTGCCTCGGCTCTATTGATTTCTGGACTAAAATTCAAAACTCTGATGGTAGTTTCAATGAATGGTATCCAAATGAACACAGCCATGTCGCTACAGCGTTTACTTTGTATGCTATTACAGAAAGCTTACTATTAATTAAATATGATATTGACGATAAAGAATTAAAAAAATACTTTAAAAATATTGATAAAGCAGTAATATGGCTCGGAAACAATCCTGATAAACTTGTTACAAATCATACAGCAGGGGCATTAACAGCTATTTATAATAGCTATCTGCTTACAGAGAACAAAGATTATCTTGAATACATTGATTATAGCCTGCTTCTACTAAAAGAGCTGCAGTCACCTGAAGGTTGGTTTAATGAATACTATGGTGCAGATATAGGATATACTTCAGTAAGCATTGATTATCTTGCTAAATACTATAACAAAAGCGGTGACGAACGAGCATTAAATATGCTTGAAAAGGCTATTTCATTTATTTCATTTTTTATACACCCGGATGGTTCATCTGGTGGTGAATATGGAAACAGAAATACTAAATATTTGATGCCAGCAGGTTTTCATATTTTAGCAAAATATTTTGAAAGTGCACGATATGTACTTAATCAATTTTATTTAGGCCTGGAAAATCAAACTCAAGTTACGCTTGATAATGTTGATGACAGATATTTCTCATTTTTCTTTGCTCCCAACTATATTGAATCTGCGGTTTATTTTTCTAATTTGAATGATGAAGATCTTGCGTTTGATAAAGATAAATATAAAAAGTTTTCTCATATATTTTCTCAAGCAGGTATAGTTGTTAAAAAAACTAATCAGTATTATTTTGTCTGTAACTTCAAAAAAGGCGGTGTTATTAAACTATATGATAATGATGGTAATCTGTTATATTCAGACAGTAGTTATTTTATAAAGTTTACAGATAATAAACTGGCTTCATCTCAAAAGCTAACATCTAATCTGGAATATTATATAGACAACTCTGAAGAGAATGAAATAGAAATCAAATTTGAAGCTCCTTTTATATGGGTAAATACATCTCTTCCTTTAACTAAAGTTTTAATACCGTTCAGAATTTTTAATTATACATTAGGCAATTTTAACTTTATAATGGATTATTTTAACAAAAAAGTTAAAAAGTTCTTTATTGCCAAACCTAAAACAGCACCACTAAAGATCCAGAGACATATAACAATTAAAAACGGGGCTTTAATAATTGAAGATGCTATCACCAAACAAATTGATTTAAAAGTTAAATCTATCGAACTTCCCTCAGCCAAAACTAATCTACACGTTCCATCTTCAAGATACGCTCTCAAATATGATATTAAAGAATTTACCGGAATAAATGCTGTTTGTGTAAATGAAATTAATACTGTAAACTTAACTTATGTAAAAACGCAAGTAGATATAAAAAATGGTGACAGGCCTGATGAAAGCAGTAGTTCTAATACCTCCCAGTAAACATGCGAAAAACGTTGCAAGAGATCTTGTTTATGGTTGCTGGTGTAAGGGAAAAAGAATTGGGGGCATTAAATTTCCTCCCGTTTCACAATTGATTGTTGTTACAACATTAAAAAAGTTTGGTCACAACTGTGATTTACTTGATGCTGCAGCACTGGGACTTTCCTTACAAGAAACTATTGAAATAATTAAAAAATATAAATATCTAATAATGCTTACTTCTACAATGACTATAAACGAAGATGCTGCATTCGTAAGCAATATTAAACAGGTAAATACTGATTTGATTTCTATATTTTATGGTGCACACCCAACTTTTATGCCTAAATATACCCTGGCTAAAGAAGGTGTAGATTTTATAATTCAAAGAGAACCTGAATTTATTATAAGAGACCTTCTATCTGCGCTAAAAGACCCTAATAGCAACTTCAAAAATATTAAAGGTATAGGATATAAATCAAACTCTAACATCATAATAAATGAGCCATATCCATTTATAGAAAACCTTGATGAGCTACCCATTCCTGATAGATCCTTGTTAATTAAGAATATTGACTACTATAATCCTGTAGTAAAAAGAATGCCATATACCACAATGTTTACATCAAGAGGCTGCCCTGGAAGATGCACCTATTGCACTTCACCACCATTTTACGGCACCACTTACAGAGCGAGATCATCAGAAAGTGTCATGGAAGAACTGGAGCTTATATCTAAAGAAGGATATAAAGAAATTTTCTTAAGAGACGAAATGTTTACAACTGATAAAAACCGTGTAATACAAATTTGTGAAGGTATTATAACAAAAAAACTTGATCTTACCTGGATAGCTTCAACAAGAGTCGGAGCTATAGATGAAGAAATGGTTAAACTAATGAAAAAAGCTGGCTGTCATATGCTTAGATTTGGTGTAGAATCAGGTGTTCAAGAAATTCTTAACAATGTAAAAAAAGGTATTAAAGTTGAACAAACAATTAATGATTTCAATCTTACCCGTAAACATAAAATAGATACACATGCCCATTGTATGCTCGGAATGCCAGGAGAAACAGAGGAGACAATTAAACAAAGTCTTAAATTCGTTAAACAGATTGATCCTACAATTATTACTTTTGGTATCTGTACACCATACCCCGGTACAAAACTTTTTGAAAAGGTAATTGAAAAACACCCCGAAGTGGGAGATGGTTCAGATTGTGACCTTGAAAAATTACATACAAATAGCTTCTATAACGATGTCTATACAAACCTATCTAATGATCAACTTAACAGCTGGATAAAAAAGATTTATAGAGATTTTTATTTTCGGCCAACCTACATTTTAAAATGGTTAAACAGAATTAATTCCATTGATGAGCTTAGAAGGGTTACTCTAGCAGGTGCTCAGGTGTTAGATTTTGCTTTTCTTGGCAAAGAATAACTATTGTTTTATTTCTTTAAGACATTTTTTAAGTTCATCTTCTCTTCCAAGCTCATTAAGAACACTGCATTTTGTAGTTTTTGCAACAGTGTATTCAGGATTAATATTTATTGCCTTATCAAGTGACAACAAAGAATCTTGAAACCTGCCAGCTTCATATTCAATTAGCCCCTTATAATACCAGGCTTCTTTATTATTAGAATCTAATTCAGTAATAGCAATAAACATTTCTATTGCTTTTGAATGCTTTTGAAGAAGATATAATACTACTCCCTTTCCTAAAAGAGCCTTTATATTTTTATTATCAGCTTCTATAATTTTATCAAAACAATCTATCGCTTCGCTATATTTATTATTATCAGTTAAGGAATAACATTCTGACACTGCCGATTCATCAATGTCCTGTGCGGTAATGCTATATGAAAAGTTTATCAAAATAATTATAAATGCAATAATTAAAATAACCTTCTTTTTAATACATTCGTATTTCATTCATTTTCACCTTTAATTAGCTTAAAACCTTGTAATATTTTAAAAAAATTGTTACAAATTTTATTTTAATACAAGCATATCTTGATTTTCAGATATAGCGTATGTTTTACACTTATTTTATACTCCTTTTAAGTAGTAAATTATAATATATTTTCAATAATACAGAAATTTACTGTTCAAAAAAATTTATTTTTTGTTTATTAATAAGTATACATTAAAAAGAGTGGTTCATTAGAAGAATTAAATCTAGGTAAAGTTCATTGTGGCAACAAAAATAGCATTAAGTATTGAAGAGATTGCACGTCATTCCGTTGCACCTTATACGGTTTATAACAAAAATGGCGATGTTATTTGTTACAAAGGCGTAGTATTAACTCCCAAGTTAGTAAGCCTTTTATCAATGCACGAATTGTATCGTAACGCTTATCAGGTTACTGAAAACGATAACTCTGATGATATAAATAATGAATGCATAATTTCAAGAATATCATCAAAAACCACCAGCTATCTTATTGATATAACAAAACAATTTTTGAATGCTGCTGAATCAGGAGATTCTCCTAATAGAGATACTTTTTTTCAGGCCAGAGATAGAATTCTTGAAGAAGTAAAACAACATATTGATTCTATTCAGCACATTGGTGAGCTTAGGGTTTACGATGATGACTATAATCTTTCACATGGAATAAATGTATCAACATTAAGTACTGCCTTGGCAATAAAATTAAACTATCAAGATCAAGAATTGCAAGAAATAACACTTGGTGGGCTGCTTCACGATATAGGAAAAGCTAAATTACCCAAACAAATTATTAATAAGCCGGGCAGACTGACAGAAAAAGAATTTGAAATAGTTAAGCTTCATGCTCCTCTTGGCTATAAAATCATTAAACAAGAATATCAACTATCTGATAATGTAGCTCTTTCAGCCAGAGATCACCAGGAACGTTATGATGGTAGTGGCTATGTCAGAGGACTGGCAGCCGATCAAATATTTAAGCACGCTCAAATTATAACAGTTGCTGACTCATATGATGCTGCTGCATCTGATAAATCTTATGCTTGTGCAAAAAAACCAAGAGACATAATCAAAGAGCTTCTTCAAAACAGCAAAAAGTTTCATCCAAGGGTATTATATACACTTGTACACCTTGTTAACTACAACACAGGAACACTTAAAGAAAATATTACTTCTGTTTAGCCTTTTTTCCACCTTTAACACTTACATTAAAGGTAATGTATAATACCTGACTTCTATTATAATCTAATATAATTTACCATTAGTATTAAAGAATTTTAATGTTTCTGATATTATAATATAACTAAATTATTTTTTAATTAGACAGGCGAATTTAAATTATTAATGTCTACAAAAAACCCAAGTGATAAACCTGATAATACTAAAAACAAGTGCATTCTTAATCCGGATGTTGTCAAAACAATTATTGAAAATTACAAGCAATTTATCTTATCTGTTCAAAATGAAGCTCAGATTAAAGCAACAGGATTGCTTGAAACCAGAGATATTCTAATAAGAGAATTACAAGAGAAGTTTGGCCATATTTCATACATCAGGCAGGTTTGCATAGACGAACACCATTTAATTTCACACAGTATAAACGTAGCCAGCTTAGCTATAGTTGTAGGCACTAAAATTGGTTTAAGACAGGATGATTTAAAAAATTTAGCATTAGCAGGCCTGGTTCATGACGTAGGAAAAATTAAAATTCCATATCAAATAATATTAAAACATGGACAACTGAATCCTAAAGAGTTTGAATTATATAAGCTTCACGTTCCGTTAGGCTTTAAAATTGCCCGTGATGAGTTAAAGATTGACCCTATTATATGCAGGGTTATTATTGAGCATCATGAAAGAAATGATGGCACTGGCTATCCGAGAGGTATTACTGAGTACGATCTACATGATTATTCTAAAATAATTGGTGTAATTGATACTTTTGACTTATCAATTAATGCATCAATAAATAAAAGGCCTTTATCTGTCGGAGAGATTGCTAAAGAATTACTTTCTTCCGGCAATAAATTTTCACCACAACCTTTACACACTATTGTTCATATGCTTAGATACAGTCCTTAAATTAGAAAGTATATTTACTTATTATTTCTAATTTAAAATGTATTATATAAAGATTTATCGTAATATAATATGACAGTTATATGAAAAGCTATTCTATAAAAATGTATGAAAATTAAGATTGCAAGAAAATCACCATCTATAAAACATACACCTATTGAAAACAAACAGTTTTTTATTGGTGTTGCATTGGGAGACAACCCAACAGTAGAAACAGGCATCGCTGTTTTAAATCGCAATCTCCAGCTAATAAGGGTAGACAAGGTCTTAACTAACTCTGAAGTAATTAGTTTTATTAACAATTTTTCTGGCACTGTAGATTCATTAGTTACACTTTCCCTTGCTCCCAATACTATACAACTCAGTAGCAAGTGGAGAGAAGATGAAAAAAACATTCATGCTTTTAAACTATACGATTCTGCTGAAGATATGTACTGGACAGATCGGTATTCTGAAAGAGGAAAAGATATTTATGAAGCCCTTAATGGCGCAGGTATAACTACTTTCAGATATAACATCTATATTGCCAAAATGACTTTAAACCTTATACCTCCTTTTAAAACCAGATCTCAACCAGGCTGTAAATATCTACAAACTGTTATCAGAGATTACCTTTCAGTAGATAACCTTCCTAATAATCTTATTCCCATTGCTTCATTAGATGCCCTTGTTGGCGCTTATACCGGTTGGAAGGTTGCTACAGACAAAGTTAATGTGGGCTATAAATTCCTTGAACCTTTTAAAGGACAGCAGGTTGTTGCTCCACTAAAAATTAACCCCAGGCCTATTTCTGATGCTGAAGATGTTGCCAAATCTAAAAAAAAGAAGAAAAAGAAGAGAAGATGACCGCTAATTCTAGACTTTATTATCTTATATTATTAGGTATGGTACCACTTGTAGTACTTGGGTTAGTTCAGGTTTCCTATTCAATATATAACCCTGGCAAATTTCCTTTTTCAAACCTTGAACCTATAATAGTTTCTCTTGTTATTATATATGATATAATTCTATTTGTATTACTAATCATAGATATTGTACTAAGCATTAGAGCTGATGAGATTGTTATTACTAGAGAAGTCCATGAAAAATTATCTATAAATAGGATGAACCCTGTTATCTTAAAGTTTTCAAATTTTTCTTCTCAGAACCTGATGGGAGTTGTAAAGGATGATATTCCTGACATACCAGCCTATCACATTACACAGGAAAATCATACTTTGCCTGTAAATAAGCTAAAAGTATTTTTGTCAGCTTCTTCAAAAGGAGAATTAACCTATTTCCTTAAACCAGACTATAGAGGAAAGTATAATTTTGAAAATATCAACCTAAGATATATATCCCGGTTTAAATTTTTCTGGAAACAGGTCAAATTTAAATCACATCATGAAATTAAAGTTTATCCTGACCTTGTAGGCCTTCAGGAACTATCATTTAAATTAACTCGATCCAGCGAAATAGGTGAAACAAGAATCCGCAAACTCGGAGAAGGCACTGAATTCTCGTCTTTAAAAGAATATATAGTTGGTGACGATGTTAGACGTATGGACTGGAGAGCAACAGCAAGAAGAGATGCTCCTATAGTAAGAACATTTGAGGTAAGCAAAGATCAAACAATATTAATTCTTATAGATGCTGGTCGCATGATGTCAACAAGGCTCTCAGGAATCAGTCGTTTTGATTGGGCCACAAATGCTGCCCTGTCTTTATCTTTAGCGGCCCTCTCAAAAGGTGACCAGGTTGGGGTTGGCGTATTTGCAGACAAAACGAAGCTTTTTATACCAACAAAACGCGGAAGAACACATTTAAAAAATATTATTGAAGGTATTCATAACGTATTCCCGGACCCAGCAGAACCTGATTATGTTGGTGTCTTAGCAAACTTTGCTTCTTTACAAAAAAAGAGAGCTTTAATAGTAGTAATTACTGACCTGATTGATGCTATTGCCTCAAAAAGTCTCTTAACAGGTCTGGCTCATTTAGCACCAAGGCATCTTCCTTTTTGCGTAACATTTAACGACAAAAAAGTTCTACAGCTTGCAAATTGTCAGGTAGATACACCTATTGATGTTTATAATCAGGCAGTTTCAATAGATTTACTGGAGCAACGTAAACAAGCATTAAATACATTGGTAAGAAAAGGCGGTCTGGTTCTCGATGTTCCGCCGGAAGAGTTATGCACGGCAATAGTTGATAAATATCTAACAATAAAGGCCAAAAACCTTATATAGGGCTAATAACCCCCTGGAATAATTTTGCCCATAACAACATTATCGCTAGCACCTGTGCAAGACGGAACATTATTTGGTATTCCATAGTAGGTTGTATAAGCTAATATGGCAAAAGAAATTGCTTCTTTAAATTTATTTGAAATATCAAAATCTTCATGATGTTTAAAATCAAGACTTCTATCAAGGTATTGGTATAAATGATCTAACAAAAAAGGATTATAAGCACCTCCACCTCCTAGTATGACACAACTAGGTTTATATTGAGGAAAAATGAAGTCAATATATGCATTAGCAATAGTTTTAGCTGTTAATGCAGAGAAACTGGCTAATATATCTTCTGGCTTTTCAAAGTTAGTATCTTTAAGAAGTTTTTGAATATATTCAAAATTAAATAATTCTCTGCCAGTTGTTTTAGGGGGTAAAAGTTTGTAATAAGGTTCTGAAGCAATAACCTTCTCCAGCCATTCAACATCAATTCTGCCTGAATAAGCGATTTCACCATCAAGATCACATTCTTTGTTGAAATATCGCTGGGCAATAATATTCATAAGAATGTTACCCGGGCCAGTATCAAAAGCAAAAGGAGGCTTATTATGTGGTATTACCGTAACATTTGAGATGCCTCCAATATTTTGAACCAATCTTGTTTCGAATGGGTGAGAAAAAAATATTAAATCAGCAAAACAAACAAGTGGTGCGCCTTCACCACCTGCAGCTATATCTCTTGGCCTAAAATCTGCAATAGTTGTTACACCTGTTCTCTGGGCTATTACAGAGGGCTCACCAATTTGAAAAGTGCTTTTTGTTTTAATTCCACATTCTCTTTCATTACCTGGTTTATGAAACATTGTTTGTCCATGAGAGCCTATTAAATCAACGTCAGATATATACATTCTGGCACTTCTAACAACTTCCAGACAGGCTTCAGCCAATAACTCTCCAAGCATAAAATTGACTTTACAAATATCATCCAGTAAAGTAGTTTGTGATTCAACCATCCTGTTAAGAGTATCTCTAAACTCATCAGGAAAAGGGTATAGAAAGGATGCAATAGTTTCAACTTCTAATATTGGCAGATCAAATTTATTTTTCAGCACTTTTTCTTTAGGAACTATTTTAACCAGAGCAGCATCAATACCATCCATAGATGTGCCACTCATTAAGCCAATAACAATTTTTGGCTCCAGATGAATTTCTTTCTTTGATTTAGAGTAAAGTGCCATATACTTCTATAGAAAAACTATGAATATTCTTAATAAATGAACCTTTAACTTCTTCAAGTGTAACACAGGTTAACCTGTTATTAGTTTTAATTTCCTGTACAAAAGTTATTTCTGCCGGAGATATATGAAATCTCTGGCCTTCAACCAGATTTAATTTATAGTTTTGGGGAAGAAGTCTTATAGAGTTGTTATCAATAAATTCATATTCTGAATTAATAAACCATCTTCTGCCTTTATCTTTTTCCCCATCGTGAAACCAGCCAGCGATATTGACATTATCACCATAAGATAAAATTTCACCCAGTCCACCAGCCCGAACAATATCGGGAGCTGGTTGCAATTCACCAGCAGCAGAAAATATTAACAAAGTGGTTGTATTTACTCTAAAAGCTTTTTGCTGTTCTTCGTTCCAGCGCCATACACCTATAACAAAACCATCTATAGTTCCACCAACAGTTACTTTAATATCTAATTCAATATTATTAGAGCCCCGGGGATCAAAAAACATATCTTTTGTTATTGGAGAAGAGTTGCCTACTCTTGGAGACTGGTTTATAGGAATTTTAACGGTTTCCACAATATAATCCTTTCTTATACACCAATTCGCTTCAATTATATCATTAAGAAATTATTATTAAAGTGTGTTTAACACTCATACACCAAAAGCCTTATTAAAACGAGCTTTTTTAAAGCCAGCCTTACTTATAAATAATAATATTAAGATTAATTAAAATTCATTAATATTTTAAAACAGCAAAAGCCTTGTTTTCAGAGGCTTTAATTTTTTATCATATAAATATTGCCCTCTTATTAAACCAAACATACACTATATGTATCTGAAAATACTTATTTTTTAAGGTTTTTATTTAAATTTGAATTCAAATTTTAACTAACATTTGAAAAAAGAGGGGGCCAAAAAGTGAAATTTAAGAAAAGAGTTTTAACGTTATTAACCAGTCTTATTGTAACTTTATCATTTTTACCAGTAGCTTCAGCATTTAATTTAGAGGCCGCTCAGGCTTATAACAAAGCTTTAGATCTATACATTAATTCAAAAACTGATCTGGCTATTGAACAGTTTAAAAAGGCTGTAACAATTGACCCTGAATTCGCTGATGCTTATTATAACCTTGGTAGCATTTATAGATATGGTAACCAGCTTGAAAAAGCAGAAGAAGCCTTTCAAAAAGTTTTGGGATTAAGACCAAATGATACAAGCGTAAACTATGATCTAGCATTAATTTACATTCAAAAAAATGATCTTAACAGAGCTATCAGTTTTCTTAAGCTGGTTAATAAAACTTCAGATAGATATAAAGATGCTCAAAGCAAACTTTCACTAATCGACAGTGAGCTTAAATTAATGAAAACAAACAATCTGTCTACTGATAATACTTCTAATACCACAACTATGACCATTAACAAAGAGTCTCAAAGCAATTTAACAGTTTCAAAAGCTATAAAAGAAACACCGGCTGAAAAAGAACCAGTTAAAAAAAATCAAGAGCCTGACAAAACTAATGTAGCTAAAAATAAAGACATTACAACATCTACTGAACCAGAAAAAGTTGTTAACATTAAAAAAGAGCCTAACAAGAGAAGCAAAAGATTAAGGTTATCAAAAAAAGAGCGTAGTGAATTAAGTCAATCTATAGCTACAACAAATTTTTTAGATAAAAAAGAAATACATAATAAAGTGGAAAATAACAATAATTTAAATGACAACAAAGTAGTTGAAACCCTTGTACCAGAACAAAATAATAATGACTATTGGGAAAAATATAGCAAAACAAATGATGAACCAAAGGAATTAGCATCTAATAATGTTAAAGATGAGGATATTGCTATAAGCTATATGGCAATTGAAGATGCTGATTATAACAAACTAAAATTGAGCCCTAAAAATGCTTTATATAACAATAATAGTGAAACATCTAAGCCAAGAAGCAACTCATCAAGAAGTGCAATTAAAACGTTTGCAACTGGTTTTAACGGACCTACTGGTATAGTTCAAGATAAAAATGGAAATTTCTTTATTGCTAATTATTCTGAAAACAAGATCTATAAGGTAACACCTTCAGGCCAGAAAACTGTTTTTGCAGGCACTGAAGATATTAATGGCCCAATAGGTCTTGCAATTGATGAAGAGGGCAACATTTTTGTTGCAAATTATCTCTCTAATAGCATTACTAAAATAACTGTTAATGGAGAAACATCCACAGTTGCAACAGGTTTAAATAAACCTTATTTTCTATACCTTGATAACTCAGGCAATTTATTTGTCTCAGAACAGGATACTAATACTATTTCAATGATTGACTTAACAAACGGTAAAAGAAGATAATGATTAACTCAACAATTAATCAAGACCTGACTCAATATATAATTGATAACAATTATATTGAATTCAATAAAAGGTTTGACCCTGAATTAGCTGGTATTCTATCAAACGGAGAAGCTGTTATTATTTATAAAGAGAAAGATAAAGTTAATTTATCTTCTTATCAAAAACCTTTAGATGCTACCAATAAAGATTTAACTAAATTTAAGTTAAACAACTGCAACCTTACTTACTCTAAATTTAATAACTCCATATGTTCAAACATGGATTTATCCAACTGCAACCTGGACTTTTCAAACTTTAAAAATGCTGATTTAACAAATACTTCTATGAGTGGAAGCAGTTTAATATATACAAATCTTGCTAATGCCAAACTAACTAACATAAATTTAAATCATTCAGATCTGATTCATACAAATTTTGTAAAAAAAATAATTATTAAAGCCTCCGATAAAAAGGAAGAAGTAGAATATGAAGGTAATAATTTATCTAATATGAAAGCAATAGAGTCATTTATTAGTGGTATTGATTTTATTCAATGCAACTTAATGAATGCTAATTTTACCGGAAGTATTCTTAAAAACTCTACTTTTATTAACTCATTCTGGCTTAATACTGTTCTTAACAGTTGTAAATTTCAAGATGTTTTATTTAAAAACAATAATAATATTGAGAACTGCCAGTTTGAAAATTCAAACATTCAAAAAATAAAAGTTAAGAACACAACATTTGTAAATTGTAGTTTTTCTGGCTCGCTATTTTTTGAGCTTGACTTAATTGAAACAAAGTTTATAAACTGTAATTTTTATAAAGCACAATTCATTAATAGTGAATTAAGCAGAAATTCAGCTAAATTTAACAATTGTAATTTTTACAATGCAAAGTTTTTCAGATCAAGTGTAAGCTTTGACAGGTCAAAATTCAATGAATGCAATTTTAATGACGTAGTAATTGAAGATTGCGAAGTGTTTGTAGCAGATAAAAGCAAACCAAAAGCCTTTATGCCGGATAAAATACACTTACTAAGCCCAAAGTTTGATTCTATTGATATTCTAGAGGAACGATTGAACAAAATTTCTAATGCTCAGAAAAGAAAGCTCAACCCTTTTGTTCAAAGTTAAAAATAACAAGAAAAACTAACCTTTAACATATTTGATTACTTAAATCATCTGCCTGATGTTGTCAGAAAACCATGGAATGTATGAATATTTTCCCATTACAGCAAAAACTGTTAAATAAACTACAACTATGGCAATCATAAAGCTTAATAATGGAAATCCAAATATTATTGGTGCCTGAACTAAATAAAATAATAACGTGTTAACTATGTCTGAAACAACAGGTATAAGGCTTGAAGCTCTTGATATTATATTAAAAACCATAGACAAAACAGCTAATATAACTGACAAAAAAATAGATTGCAGGATATGATATTTAAGGAAAGGTTTAATATAAGCTTTCTGAATAGTTACCACGATTAACCATACGAAGCCAGCTAGGCCCATTGTCAAATAAGACGCTGCACTTATAAGCTTGTCTGGTAATGTTGGAACCTCTGAACCAAAGTAGTCTCTCCCCATTAATTCTTTCCTCCATCCAGTAATTGAGCTAATTCCAGACAGTTAATTGCTTTATCAACATTTTTTAGTTTGTCATGGCATATTGCCAGATTATTATATGCTTCATGAATACTCTTATCAAGCTCTACTGCTCGTTGATAATAATTAATAGCTTCAGTATATTGTTTTTGTGTTTGATAAATAACTCCAGCATTATAATAAACTGCTGCAAAATTAGGTTGTGACTCAATAGCCTTAACATAATTTTCAAGTGCTAAATCATAACTTTTATTATTAAATTGTTTATTACCTAGATCAAAGAATATTAATGCCTGATCATAATCTAATTTAAAAGCTTCATAATAGGTTATAAGGGCATCAATATCTTTTTCGGTATTAAGGTAGGCTTCAATCAAATTATATAACACTACAGAATCATCAGGATAAAAATATCTGTATCTTTTATATTCTTCAATAGCTTTGTAATATTCACCTTTCATAAGATATACATTTCCCAGAGCCAGATGAATTTCTTCAAATTCAGTATCAACAGATAACGCTTCAAATAAAAACTCTTCTGCTTTATAAACTTTATCAATATTCAAGTAACACAAACCTACATAGTAACTAGCTAAAGGATATCTATTATCTATTTTTAGTATCTTTTTAAGATGTTTAATAGCTTTATCATATTCACGAGTTTTATAATATGCTTTAGCAAGGCAGAAATTAGTTTCAAGATCCTGAGGATCAGCCCTAACAGCATTTTGATAATAATCAATTGCTTCATTGAGTTTGCCCAGCTCTTCAAGGGTTATAGCAAGATTAAAGTTCGCCATAAAATCTTTGTCATCAGTAGATAGCGCTTTTTTATAATATTCTATAGCATCCTCAAACTGAGCATTATCAGCAAGTGTATTACCATAATTAAGGTATGCAGGAGCAAAATCAGCTTTTAATTCTAAAGTTTTTTCATAGTTTTCAACGGCATTTTCCAGATCTCCCATACGGGCAAAAGTATTTGCCATATTAAAATAAGCATTAAAATTATCTGGTTCAAGTTCCAGTGCCAACTCAAAACATTGAATAGCCTGCTCAAACTCACCCTGCTGTGACAAACTGGAGCCCTGGAAAATATAAGCCTGAACATTATTTTCACTCATCTCAACAATGGGTATCATTTTTTTTATTTCATTTGAAGTTCTTACATCACCTTTTAATATTCCAGCAAGTGAATCAATTAAATTATCATAATCAATACCTTCAGGGTCATCTGAATCTGCAAATGTTAATACTTCCTGCTTTTTGCTCAAAGCTTCCACTGCCTCTGAGTATAGTAAAAATACTTCCGAATTATCCGGATCAATCTTTGTCGCCCTGTGATACCAGCTTACAGCTTCTTCAAGCTTACTTTCACTGCGTAATATATTCCCTAATGAAACATATGCTGTAACATCTTTGGGGTTTATATCTATAGATTTCTTATAGTTGTCGATAGCCTTATCAATAGAACCATTATCATAATGTGCATTTGCAAGCATTATATATGCCTGATTATTATATGGATTTACTTCAATTGACTGTTTATAATAGTCAATAGCTTCATCATATTTACATAATTCACTCAAAATTATACCAAGACATAAATATGATTTATAATAACCGGGCTCTATTTTAATTGCCTTTTTGTAATAATCAATGGCCTCGGTTTTTCTGTTTAACTCGGCAAGTGCATTGCCAATACATATATATGATTTGTAATCATACGGATTCAACTTAACTGCATCTATATAATTTTCTATAGCTTCGTCATACTTTTCACAAGCCATATAAGCGCTTGCCAGATTTACATAATTCGATGAGATGCTTGGCGCATAAGCTATAGCCTTGCCATAATGCTCTATCGCCTCTTCAAATTGATATATTTCAGCATACGTAATACCTAAATTTGTATGAACCTCAGCATTTTTAGGGTCAAATTTAATGATCTCCTTATATAGATTTATTGCTTTTTCCTCTCTGCCTATTGTTGCCCATATATTAGCCAGATTCAACTTTGCAGACAAATTTTTAGGGTCCAGATTCATTGCTTTTTTATAATTTTCTATGGCTTTCTCATAATCGTTATCCATTACATAGACAGACCCAAGATTAACAAGAACTTGCGCATTTAATGGTGCAACTTTTGTTGCCTGATCATATATTTTTATTGCTTCCTCAAAGTTTCCTTCCATCGCAAATGAATTACCTAGAACCAGATATGCTTCAAGATTCGATGTATCCTCATCAATTAATTGGTAACAATATTCTATAATTTCTGATGGACTCGGATTTGTTTCAAGGAATTTTTCAAGCGCTTTCATAATCTACTCCAAGTTTTAATCTATCTTAAGAAAATCTTTTAGACATTTAAAATTTTATCCTATAATTATAATGTAATGATGCTAAAAATGTAGGTATTTTAAATTTATTCAAAAATTTTGGTGTAAATTATGTTTAAATTAACAAAACAATCTGCCGTTGAGTCTGTTTTAGAGAAAAGATTTGGTAAGATAGTGCCCGATGAAGTAGAAAATCTTATTGAAATTAATATATGGTATTCTGCAGATAATGAAATAAACAGCATGGGCATTTGTGTAGAGCTTAAATTTGATGATATTCCCGAAGAGAATTATCAGGTCAACCCTGATGGAATTATCTATTCCTGGGGTAATAGCCCAATTATTGATGAAAGAAGCCAGGAAGTTACTCTTAACCTGGAAAATGTTTATAAAAACTATGAAGATAATGATACTCTTGACGATGATGAAGAATAAACAACCAGGTATTAAGTTTTGAAGTTACTTGATAAATATCTATTCACACAAGTATTTCAATCATTCCTATTTGGTCTAGCATTATTAATAATTGTCTGGATAGCGCCAGAGCTTATTCCAAAAGTTGTAAGAGATGTGGTAGCAGATAATATTACTGCATATAATGGGTTTTTAACTATTTTATATGAACTTCCTGAAGTTATTGTTAAATCATTACCTATGGCAATGCTAATAGGGGCTTTGCTTGCTTTTGATAGAATGAGCAAAGATTCTGAAATAACAGCCATGAGATCTTGTGGCATTAGTATTTACAGAATGTTAGGCTCTATCTTACTGCTCGGTATTGCTGGTACTATTATAGCTTTTATCATTAATGAAACCATAGTACCTCCTACTAGCCTGGCACAGGAAAAAATTATTAACAAAGGAAGACTTATCAGTCAAAATTTTACCTTTGTTGATAAAGACAAAAAAGATATATTAAAACAGGTTATTTTAATTGAAAATTTTGATGGTTCCACTATTAACAATATTAGAATCATTAACTTTAATTCACTCAGCCCTGCAAGCCAGAATATTAAAGAGATAATAGCTGCCTCAACCGGCAAATGGGCCAAAGATCACTGGGAACTATCTAAAGGTATAGCTTTTAGAATTACCTCTGGCGGTTATTATGAAGATACTATATATTTTGATAATGAAAAAGTCTTTTCAAATCCTAATGCCTATACATTGTTATCAAAATCTCAGAAAAAAGCTAAAAACATGAACCTGTTTGAGCTTAAAAATTATATTAATGCCCTGGTAAACTCACACCATTCTGAAGAAGCCCGCTATTACAAGGTAAGATTACATCAAAAGTTTTCACAACCTTTCGCCGTGATAATTCTTGGAATCGTCGGAGTTATTCTAGGCCTTCATCCTCCAAGAAGCTCAAGATTCGTAGGTTACACAGTAGGAATGTTTGTAATACTTACATATTACTTCCTCTGGCCTCTTACCATTGCCCTCGGAAATATTGGAGCACTGCCACCATTAATAGCTGCCTGGCTACCAAACGTTGTCGCTACATTAATTGGACTGTTGATACTCAAGTATAAAGTATTTTAATTTGAGCTTTAGACAATTATTTCAAATAAATATTTTAATAATAATGTTTACAGTTTATAAAAACTAAATTTAGGCTCTTAAGATGATTTAATTTATCTTATGAGAGTTTAAATTTATAATTGGAGAAGAATATCTTTTTTATTAACAACTTTAATTAAATAATGATCAATAAAGTCAAAGAAAAAATAACTGAAATACTATCAAAAATAAGGGCAAAGATTGAAGCCAACGAAAATCTTTCTAAAAGGTTTGGTTTTGTTCTTGAGAAAATTGACAGCTTTGCTAAAAAAGACCATATGGATGGGATCAAAAGAAAAAAAAGATTTTTCAAGAAACTAAAAAAAATCTTTTCTCTAAAAAATGTCTCTGTCTTTCTAGCAATTATGATTAGTGCGCCAGCTATTGTCTTTTTTGCGTATACATATATTGATTACACCACTTCAAAAAAAATCGAGCATTTATCACATAATAGTAAAATTATCGTCAACCTTGATTATGCTACTTCATTTATTTTGAAGAGACTTGAAACAACTAAAATTAGCAAAAAAAAGGTAAGAAAACTAATTAAAGTTCTTAATGGCCAGGATAGCTTTGGCAGAATGCATAAGTTCAGCCCCTGTGATAGGTCTATTCTAGCTTTTGGCGAACGGCCACAGGGAGGTATTGTTACAATTGATAAAAAATTTGAACCTTATGGCTTTGTTATTACTGCATATAATTGTGAGGTAGAGCCTCTTGCTGAAAAGTTTATCAAATTGAAAAGGCCAAAATTCAAAAAGAAGAAAACAAAAAAGTCTAAAGTGAAAGGGCATGGTATTAATGAATCTACACATACCAGCCAACACGGTAATAAATCTACTAATACAAATGAAACACATTCAAATAAAGTAACTGCTCCTAGCGAGACCACATCTCATGCAGGGCATTCTTCCACTAACGAAAAAGAAAGCCATACAAATACACACCAAACAGATTCTAAAGAAGAAAAACACAACACTTCTTCTGAAACCAAAGACAATAATCATCAAACAAAACCATTAAATAATGAAGGCAAACATGAAACATCTCCAGAAAAACACGACAACAATCATCAAACAAAACCATTAAACAATGAAGGCAAACATGAAACGTCTCCAGAAAACCACGACAATAAACATCAAACAGATTCAACCCAAAAAGATAATAAATCATCTCATAGTAAGTCAGCCGATAGTCATGTCGATAATTCAAAAAATAACGACAACCACTCCAAAGAAATTAATACTAAGGCAGAAAAGATTGAACAGAAAACAGAAATTCATCAAACAGAACAGCATCATTAGGCGTTAGATTTATTGGTTTCAATTTTGCTGCAGGTTTCAGGTGAAGTGTAATATAAATGACAGACTTCGCAATCATCGGTGCAGGGTTCTATATGTATAGATATATATGTATTTTTAAGAATTAATTTAATGTCCTGTTCAATTAAATCACATAATAAATGGCCTTCTTTAATAGTCAGGTTGCCCTCAACAATAATATGAAATTCGATAAACCTGTTTGATCCTGATTTTCTGCTTCTGAATTTATGAACACTAATAATTTCATCACTATATCTGTGTAATACTTCTTTAATTTTTGCTTCATCTTCAACTGGCAAAGAAACATCCACCAGTTTATCAATAGAATCTTTTGATATTTTAAAAGCGATATAAGAAATAAATAAAGCTACCAATATTGCCGAGACAGGGTCTATCCACATAAAACCAGTAATTTTTACCATTATCAGTGATAATAAAACACCAGCAGAAGTATAAACATCTGTTCTAAGGTGCTGTGCGTCTGCATACAAAGCAATTGAATCAGTTTCCTTTGAAACTTTAAACAAATGATTGCTGACTAATATATTGGCTATTGTAGCTATTAACATAACAACAATACCTAAATCTACCTCAATATGAAACCCTTCTTGCCCAAGCAACCTTGAAACAGATTCATGCAAAATAACTATAACTATAATAAAAATCAATACCGCTTCAGCCAAGCCAGCAACATCTTCATACTTGCCATGGCCATAAGGATGTTCAGCATCAGCTGGTTCCGATGCTGCTTTAATTGAAAAATATGCTATAAATGAAGCTACAAGATCCATCGCTGAATGGATTGCTTCAGATAAAATACCAACCGAGCCACTTATAAAACCAACTATAATCTTAGCAAGGGTTAATGTAATATTTGAATATATAGATAATTTAGCAGCCCGTTGTTTTTTTATGTTGTCATCCGCAGCAGACAAATAAAGTTTAACTTCCTTCCTGTTTCTTGCTTCTTTTCTTTGGCGCATTAATTTCTCGCCATAATGCCAGTAATACTGATGCAACAAATATACTTGAATAGGTACCAACAGCTATTCCAAGTGTCATTGCAAGAACGAAGTCTTTTGTGGTTACTCCACCGAAGAAGTATAGGCATAATAATACAAACACTGCTGTTAAAGAGGTATTAATACTTCTTGCCAGAGTTTGATTGACACTATCGTTACAGATTTCATTGAATGTTTTCTTTTTAGATAAAAATCTTGCATTTTCTCTAACTCTATCAAATACAACAATTGTATCGTGAACGCTAAAACCAATAGCTGTTAGAATAGCAGTTACAAATAAACTGTCAACTTCGGTATTAAAGAAAATACCAAATATTGCAAACATGCCAATGACAAATATAGCATCATGTAATAGTGTCACTAACGCACACACTGCATAATCAAGCTGAAATCTTATTGTCAAATAAACCACTATTCCACCAAACACAAGCAAAAGTGCCATCATTGCATTATTCAATAACTCTTTACCTAATGATGGGCCAATTGCACTAACCTGAAGAACTACAAAATCACCGAGATTCTTTTTAAGAACTTTATTAAGATCCTTTAATTCTTTATCATCTAAGAATTTTACCCGTAACGAAACTACCGTTTTAATATTACTGGTATTTAGAGTATTTGTAGTAGCTTCTTGATTTTCAGCTGCTTCTATTAATGATTGATCAGCATCTTTCGTTACACTCTCTTTTGTTGTTTTTTCTTCATTAACAGATTTGCCTTCCTCTTTAACAGTTTTTTTATCAGGCTCAACAGTCTCAGTTTTTGAATCTTTATTTTTTTTATCAGTTGCTACATCTTTTTCTACTACTTTCACTTCTTTATCAGATTTATTATTATTCTCTGAAACAACTTCTTTATCAGCGGTTTTTGTTTTATCTACATCAGTTTTCTTTTCATTACTGGCTGATTTAGTCGCTGAATCTGACTTTTTATCCTTATTAGATTTATCTTTCTCTTCTTCTTTCTTATCAGGATCCTTAAGGCCTTCCTGTGGTTCTTTTTCTTCAGTCTTAACTGAATCATCATTAGAATCTGCTTCTATAACAGGTTCTTCGTTTATATCAGCATTAATATCTTCTTCACTGTCAACCTTTTTCTCTTTATTAACGTCTGAAAGGGCCCCCAAAATTTCCGTAGGTTCTTGAATTTGAATAACAGCATTTTCCTGACCAGCTTTAGATAAAACTTCTCTAATTTCAGCGATATCACTAACATTCATTTGCTTCTCAAAACCGTACTGCAGAAAAGTTCCGCCAGTAAAATCTATACCTAACCTGACTGGTGAACCAATTGTAATCATTGAATAAATCATAAAACCCAGACAGGGTATAATAATTAAAGCAGAAATACCCAGCCATAAGTATCTATATTTAATAATATCTATTATATTTTTTCCGGCAAAGCCAATTCTAGCCAATTTAGTTCCTCCTAAAAACTCTTATCTATCTGATTTATTATCTTTCTTATCTAAAACTCCCATTTTAGCTCTTCTTGGTTTAGTTTCTTCAAATTTTTTGGTTTCAGATATTTCTGATTGTTTAACACCAAAAAGCCATGGTTTTTGAATATATCCTGCACCGCAAAAAATATGCAGCAGAGTTTTAGTAACAGTAATAGCTGTAAACATACTAACGATAACACCTATTGCCAGGGTCAAAGCAAAACCTTTAACCATACCGGTTCCCAGGGCAAACAAAATTGAACATGATATTAAAGTTGTCACATTACTATCAAAAATTGATGTAAACGCTCTATCAAAACCAGTTTCAATAGCCGTATAAAGTGTTCTACCAAGTTTTATTTCCTCTTTTGTTCGTTCAAAAATCAGAATATTAGCATCTACCGCCATACCTATAGATAGAATAAATCCGGCGATTCCTGCCAATGTTAATGTTACAGGTATCGCCATAAAAATAGCAAATGTAAATAATGCATATAATACTAAAGCTATATCAGCAACAAAGCCTGGTAGCCTGTAATATCCAAGCATAAATAATGCTACAATAGCCAGGCCTAACATTCCAGCATACCAGCTTTTATTCAATGAATCTTCACCCAGAGATGGTCCCACTGTGTTTTCTTCAATGATTTCAGCAGAAACAGGCAATGCACCAGCATTAAGAAGATCAACCATATTTTTGGCATCTTCGTGCGAAAAATCACCCGTAATTTCTCCGCCCTGACTAATAACAGCCTGAACCGTCGGGGCAGAAATTTCTTCACCATTGAAGAAAATACCAAGGGGTTTTCCAATTAATTTTTTTGTAAGCTTTTGAAACTTTTTAGCACCTTCTGCATTCATTTCAAAATTAATTTTCCAGGCCCCGGTAGTTGCATCTGCGCCTACCATAGCTTTTTTCAGATCCTTACCTGTTACTCCTGAATCTACCCATTCTATTTTTCCATCATCTGTCTTAACTAACTCTTTAAATTCTAGCTTTGCAGTTTTGCCAATATATTCTTTAGCTTTTTCAGGGTCATTAAAGCCTGGTAATTCTATCATTAAACGTTTTTCACCGACAGGTTGTACAACTGACTCTGCAACACCAAGGGCATTAACTCGTTTTTCCATTGCCGCCTGAAATGATTCCATAATATCAGGTTTAATTTCAGGTACATCTTTTGATGTCTGGGCTTCTAACATTACCCTTACACCACCTTTTAGGTCTAACCCAAGCACTACTTGCTTTTGTGTTATAACCCATATAGATATTATTGTTGCAATTATGATAACGATGAGAAATATTTGTTGAGTTTTCATTTACTAATATCCACCTTTATAGAACTAACATTTGTATTTTCATTCATATAGTATTATTTTAGTGTTTTAAATTTTCAA
>JBFMGH010000047.1:0-3118 GCA_040752795.1 Cyanobacteriota bacterium | reverse complement strand
AAGAGCAGCTATTACTATTTGGCTTCCATATACCATAAGTGTTATGGTAAAAGAAGTAGAAGATGGTTTAAATAGAGCATACATGAATGCAGCGAAAAAGGTTATAGCCATGTATATAATATTATGACCAATAACTATATTGAAATTTAATAAGCTACAATGATATTCTCGGCTTTGCATTTGTTTATACTTCTGGTTCATAGTAAAAGTAAAGATAGCGCCAAATGCAATTGGTGTTATAAAACCTAAAACAATTCCAATATCAGGAATAATTTTTAAAATATATGTCAGTATAATTGAAAAAAGCACTCCGGAAAAAGTATAGT
The DNA here is from genome assembly GCA_040752795.1 of Cyanobacteriota bacterium. GTDB lineage: Bacteria > Cyanobacteriota > Vampirovibrionia > JBFMGH01 > JBFMGH01 > JBFMGH01. The sequence continues at coordinate 2,792 of JBFMGH010000047.1, read as the reverse complement.
TGAAAAAATCATTTTTAAAAGTCCTTTTATCTGCCGGGTCGAAAACAAAGTTTTTCTCTTTTTTGTATGCTTCCGAAACACGGTATTTTTTTTCATTAATAATGCTCTTTGCATTATTTTTTATAAATATAAGGTCTATCATTTCAGATAGTGAAACAACTGCGCCCTGAAGATAGTTATAATAAAATGATTCAAGACCTGTGCGCTTGAAAGGCAATCTATATGGAGATGCCTTATCCGTTTTCTTTATAGATTTATATTCTACTGGTTCACCTTTAACAGCTTTTACATCTTTATATGTATTTTCGTAGTGTGATTTTTGTTTTTTTCTTGTTGAACTATTAGATTTGTTCGATTTCTTTTTATTAGAGGCCTGCTTTTCAGCAATTGCCTCTAACTCTTTATAGAGTTTATTTTTATTTCTACCCTTGTTGTTGAGGCTGTCCTGAATATATTCATCCATCTTGCTTGATAGTTCTTTGTAATTTTCATCAGCTGGCTCAGCAGAAGAATAACTGCTGGTTGTTACATTTGTTTTGCCACCTGTTGTTGTCTTTTTCACTGTGTAACTTTTTACTACAACTGGTTCATTATTAGTTTTTGATACCATATCAATTTTAGTGTCAAATTCTTCATCAAGTGCGTCTCCAGCCATTTTTAATATTTCTTCTTCAGTGAGAAGCCTGTCAACTGGGAAATCAATCATCTTTAATTGTGTAATTTTACTATCTTTAGAAAATGCTTTATATTTTACGTCATCAAACTCTTGCTTATACTCTTTTTCAGCCTCACTCCAGTATTCAGAATGCTTTTTATCATACGTTTCATTGTATACAACTTCTTTAATTTCTTCCATTTTAGGCTCTTCAACTATGTCGTTTTCTTTAATAACTTCGACATATTCAACTTCTTTAAATTCCTGCTCTTTTTTTAATTGTTCTTCAGCTTCCTGCCAGAATTGTTCAGGGGCAGGTTCAAACTTTTCAATTTTAACTGCATCTTTAATTTCAATTTTTTCAGTTGGAACAATTTCTGGTTCATTTAGATTAACCAAATTAAGCTCTGTTTCAAATTCTTTTTGTGCTTCTTCCCAGAAATCTTTTTGCGGTTTAGAATAACTTTCATAAACTACTGCATTATCGAGATTTATTTTTTCTTCACTCTTTTGCTCTTCAACTTCTTGTTCGAAGCTTGATTCTGCGTTTTGTTTTATATTTTGCTCTATTTTTATTTCTTCTTCTGCATTCTGCCAGTATTTTTCAGGGTCAGCATTAAATTCCTCATGAATAACCGTATCTTCAAACAGTTCTTCTTCCATTTTTTCTCTGTGATCGTGATCAAGAAACTCTTCAGAGGCAGGCTCCTCTTCAAATACTGAAGGTAATTCAAGATCAGATTTAAATTCCAGTTCTTTCTTGAATTCTTCGTCAGCTTTTTTCCAGTATTCATCAAAACCCGTAGAAAAAGGCTCAAAAGATAATAGCTCAAAGCTAAGTTCTTTTATAGATGACTCGTACTCAAAAGTATCTGAGGTAACAATAGAATCATTATAGTCAATAGAACCATTAATAGCCTCAATTGTTTCGCTTTCTGATATTATTGAGTCTTCATGAGGCATATTTAGCTCTTCAATATTTGATTTTGATTCAAGTTCTTCTTTTTCTTTCTGTTTTTCAATAGTTTCAATAGATATTTCGGAATACTGTTCTGGCTTTTGTGCAATTGAAGCCTTTTCGATTATTATTGGTTTATCAGTCTCCGGTTTCTTTTCAGGTCTAGATTCAAGAAACCTAATTTTAGGGCCAAAAATGCCAAATTGTAATTCATCATTGTGTTTTAATTCCCCTTTAGTTGAAACTTTGCCATTAACATATACACTTGAAAAACAGTTATTTAAAAAATTATAATTGCCATTTTCTCTTGATACAGTTATATGATTTGGTAAAATACCTGATGCTGATTTTAGATTAATATCGTCAGACATTAATGATCCTATTGTGATCATGTTTTTATTAAATACTTTAACTTCACCCTTCTCAGGATCTGAGAGAATTTCAATAATGATACTTTTAGACATTTTTAACCCAATATACTACTTTTTAATTTTATTGTTCAGTAGTATATCATAAGCATTTATAGCGTTCCAGGAAAAAAAATTATCTATCCGTTACAAAAAAAGATCAATATATTCTACAGCCCTGAATTCCCCTTTTTTGGTAATATTGCTGGTGATAGACTTCAGCGATATAAAACTCTTTTGCCGGAGAAATTTCAGTGACAATTTGGCCTCTAAACCTGCCTGAATTTTGCATTTTTGCTTTAGATTCATATGCGAGAGCTTCTTGTTGTGTTGAATGAAAAAAGATAACAGATCTATACTGACTTCCAAAATCTGGGCCCTGACTATTTAATGTTGTAGGATCGTGTATTTCCCAAAATATATTTAACAGGTTATCATATGAGACAATATCAGAAGCAAACTCAATCTGAACCACTTCAGCATGTCCGGTAGTGTCAGTACAAACTGCTTCATCTGTAGGGTTTTTTGTTCTACCACCTGAATACCCGACAGAAGTTTTTATTACACCATCAATATTTAAGAATGCTGCTTCTACACCCCAGAAGCATCCTGCACCAAATGTTGCTTTTTCCATCTACTGTCTCCAATAAACATTTATACTAACAATTCGGATTCTTTTAAGGGCTAAATTGAAAGCCCTTATTGAATTTATTTAACCCGGATTATTCACAAAGTTTCGGAAATAGATCTTTGCCGAGGGCTCAAAAGGCCA
>JBFMGH010000046.1:0-4932 GCA_040752795.1 Cyanobacteriota bacterium | reverse complement strand
ACAAGACAATTTTCCATAAGCCTCCACCTTAAATTGTATTTGCTCCAAACACTACTTGAATATTATTTAACTCGACCGCACAGTATAAAAAGTTTAGCGTATATTAAGAAATGTAACTAAATACATTTTTTACAATAACCCTCAATGTGTTGCTATGAAAGGATTAAAAAGATTCAAAATTTATTCTACAAATACAATAGTTAATCTTTTTGTATACACCAGTTCTTTAATATTTCTGTAACATAAAATGAGCTACTGACGTAGTAATTTTAATTGGCTGCAGTAAGGATTTGAGAGGCATTAAAATTAATGTTTAAATTTAAGTTTTAAATCTTCCAAAATTACAAACATAGTTTTTATTATGTTTAATTACCAACACCATTTACAAGATATACTTCATATAGCTTCCAATTTGGCATTAGAATTCCGTTTTGGGAGTAATAGAAATTATTTCTTGTATGCACGGTTTCTTTATGCTATATAGTACTTAAACTTAAATATTGCTCTAAATAAAACTGTTTTGTAATACGTAAATCAAAATTTACCTAGTTGAAGGAGGAATCCATGTCGAAGAAACGAGTATATTTATTTAAAGATGGCAACGCTACAATGCGTGATCTTTTAGGCGGAAAAGGTGCAAACCTTGCGGAAATGACCAATGCAGGTCTTCCAGTCCCTCCAGGTTTTACATTAACTACAGAAACCTGTAATGACTATTTAAAAAATAATATGCAATTCCCGGATGACACTTTAAATCAAGTTAAAGCTTGTTTAGCAGAAATAGAAAAACAAACAGGTAAAAAATTCGGCAATCCATCAGATCCATTATTAGTTTCAGTACGTTCCGGTGCTAAATTCTCAATGCCTGGTATGATGGAAACAGTTCTAAACCTTGGTTTAAACGATGATACTATTAAGGGTGTTATAGCTAAAACAAATGATGAAAGATTCGCTTATGACAGTTATCGTCGTTTCTTACAAATGTTTGGTAGTGTTGTTCTTGATATTGAAAGAGAAAATTTTGAAGAGCACATTACAGAATTAAAAGAGAAAAAGAACATTAAGCTTGATGTTGACTTATCAGCAGCAGATTGGAAAGATATTGTTGCTAAGTTTAAAGAAGTAATCAAGAGAGAAACCGGTAAAGAGTTTCCTCAAGAGCCATTTGAACAGCTTAAATTATCTATCGAAGCAGTATTCAAATCATGGAATATTCCAAGAGCAGTAGCTTACAGAAACTACAATAAAATTTCACATGATTTAGGCACCGCTGTAAATGTTCAAACAATGGTATTCGGTAACATGGGTAATGATTCTGCAACTGGTGTAGCATTCACCAGAAACCCAGCTACCGGTGAAAATAAATTATACGGTGAATATTTAACCAACGCTCAAGGCGAAGATGTTGTAGCTGGTATTAGAACACCTAATGACCTTTCAAAATTAGAAGCTGAAATGCCAGCAATTTATAAAGAGTTTTCAGACATTGCTAAAAAACTTGAAACTCACTATAAAGATGTTCAGGATCTCGAGTTTACAGTAGAGCAAGGCAAACTTTATATGTTACAAACACGTAACGGTAAAAGAACTGCTGGAGCTGCTGTAAGAATAGCCGTAGAAATGAAAAAAGAAGGCGTTATAGATAAAAATCGTGCATTACAATTAGTTGATCCAAATCAATTAACACAGTTAATGCTCAGAAGTTTTGATATGAAAGCCAAAGATCAGGCCAAAAAAGAAGGCAAACACCTTGCAACAGGTCTGAACGCATCACCAGGGGCAGCAACAGGTATTGTTGTATTTAACCCTGATGAAGCAGAAGAAAGAGCAAATGCTGGCGAGAAAATCATCTTAGTCAGAATTGAAACCTGTCCAGATGATATTCATGGTATTATACCAGCTCAGGGCGTGTTAACGAGCCGTGGTGGTATGACATCACACGCAGCTGTTGTAGCTCGTGGAATGGGCAAACCATGTGTAGCCGGTTGCGAATCAGCTAAAGTTGATCTTAAAAACGAAACATTAACGGCCGGTGGTAAAGTTCTAAGAAAAGGTGATATAATTTCTCTTGACGGAACGACCGGTGAAGTTTATGAAGGCTCTATAGATACAGTAGAACCAAAATTAGATCAAGATTTCGAAACATTATTACAATGGGCTGATGAAGTAAGACGCCTTGGTGTAAGAACCAATGCTGACACACCAGAAGATGCCAAAAAAGCTATCGAATTTGGTGCTCAAGGCATTGGCCTTTGCCGTACAGAGCATATGTTTATGGCACAGGATCGTTTACCTGTAATGCAAGAAATGATTTTGGCTCAAAATGAAGCAGACAGAAGAAAAGTTCTTGATAAATTATTACCATTCCAAAAAGAAGACTTTGTTGGTATATTCAGAGCAATGGCAGGCTTCCCTGTAACAATCAGATTACTTGATCCTCCATTACATGAGTTCTTACCTAACCACGAAGAACTTCTTGAAGAAGTAGTAATATTAAGAACTACCGGTAAAGATCCTAAAAAACTTGAAGAAAAAGAAAGTTTATTAAAAACAGTTAGCAGCCTCTCAGAAGCTAACCCAATGATGGGGCTAAGAGGATGCAGACTTGGCTTAACATATCCTGAAATTAACGACATGCAGACTAAAGCGATTATTCAAGCTGCTTGCGAACTCAAAAAAGAGGGTGTAGATGTATTACCAGAAATAATGATCCCTCTTATTGGCCACGTTAACGAGTTAAAAGTTGTTAGAGATCAGCTTGAAAAAGTTGCTAAAGAGACAATGGACGAAATGGGTGTTCAGGTCAATTACCTTTTCGGTACAATGATCGAAATCCCAAGAGCTGCCTTAACTGCTGATGAAATAGCTGAGCATGCAGAATTCTTTAGTTTTGGTACTAACGACTTAACCCAGATGACATTTGGATTTAGCCGTGACGATGCTGAAGGTAAATTCTTAGGAATATACGTAGACAAGAAAATTCTTAAAAACAACCCATTTGAAGTTCTGGATACAGAAGGTGTTGGCATTCTTGTCAAGATGGCTATTGATAAAGGCCGTCAAACACGTCCAAATATTAAATTAGGTATCTGTGGTGAGCACGGTGGAGAGCCACAATCTGTTGCTTTCTGTCACAAAGTTGGACTCAACTATGTAAGCTGTTCACCATTTAGAGTTCCTGTAGCCAGATTAGCTGCAGCCCAAGCAGTATTAAGCGAAAACTCCGCAAGAGAAGTGGCTTTAGCTACCGCATAGACTCTTAATTACCTGATTAACTAATATAATCAATGGGGCCTGTCGTTATTATGACAGGCCCTTTTGTATTTTTACCCGATTAATAAGACTTGTGCATAAGTATATATATTCTCAATAAAGCTAAGTTAGCAGAGAACCACTGTTTCCTGATATTTTATAAAAAATTATTTATGCAGAGGTCTCTTAATTCAGATGATAGTTCTCAGAAAAACACACCTTACAACCTCCTCACTGATTCCAGATTTGTGAATAATCCGGGCTTATACTAAATAGCAATCTGACTATAGACAATATAAGCTAATAACCTCCCTGATATTTTGAATTTTAGTAACATAGAGAGCCTTTTAATTGTTATATTTAACCTGGCAATAGAGCCTGATAAATCATAATTTACTGTATTATTAAAAGTTTTATTAATTTTCTTTTATTTAACGCTATTGTTATTTAACTGAGTAGTTTTATGAGTTATAATAATAGAGACGTATTTAAAAGATAAAAGTGTAATAACCACTATGACAATGATTGAAATGCATGTAATGGGCATCGCCCTGGATACAAGAACAGGATCACCTATTGTTGTATTAAATGACCTTGAAAACAGACGTGCCCTGCCCATTTGGATAGGCTCTGCTGAAGCCAGTGCCATTATTAGACAAATGGAAAACATTAAATCAGCTAGGCCAATGACCCATGATTTAATGTATAATATTATTACTGAAACAGGTTTCAGACTTGAAAAAGTTGAAATAAATGACCTGACTTCAGATACGTACTATGCAAGCATTTTTCTCTCTCACACAGACGGCAAAGAACATATTGTTGATTCCAGGCCTTCTGATGCTATTGCTCTAGCGTTAAGAGCTGAAGCACCTATCTTTGTAACAGCAAACGTCATTGCAGATGGCACAATTTCTACAGACAACGAAAGAGACGAAGCAGAGGCTGAAGAATTCAGACAATTTATTCAAGACATCAAGCCATCCGATTTCAGCAAAATGTTTGATGATGGCGGAGAATTTGAATTATAAAGCTTTTTTTTGAAGCTCTTCAATTTTTTTAAAAAGCATTTCCATTTTATAATGATCTTTTATGCCCGGAGAGATCTCCAAACCACTGTTAAAATCAAAGGCATAAGGAATAATTTTTAAGTATGCTTCTTCAATATTCTGATGATTTAAACCTCCGGATAAAATGATTGGTTTTTCATACTTCTCAAGAGCTTTTAGCAAGTTCCAGTTAAATATTTCTCCTGTGCCTCCATAATATTCATCACGAAATGTATCTAAAAGAACTGCACTTATACTATGTCTATAATCACTAATTTTTGACAGAGAGGTTTTATCTTTTATTCTGAAAGCTTTAATAATAGGAATAGACGTAATAGAATTAAGTTCATAGCAATATTCGGGTGTTTCATCACCGTGAAGCTGAACAGATGAGAGCCCTGCTTTTTTGATAATAGCCAAAATCCCTGGTATATTCATATTAACGAAAACACCAACTTTGTTAACAAATGGTGGCAAGTTATTAATTATATCAGAGGCTTTAACCGGAGGAATATAACGGGGACTTTTAGTGTAAAAAATAAACCCTAATGCAGATACACCGAGTTCTATAGCTTTGAAAGCATCTTTTTCATTTGTTATTCCACATATTTTAACTTTAATCATATAATAT
>JBFMGH010000045.1:0-3869 GCA_040752795.1 Cyanobacteriota bacterium | reverse complement strand
TAAATATTTTTTTGTTGTTTTTTGCCCTCGCTCGCCCCAAAAAACACCCTGCCTCTATAATCTGGAATCTATAGATTACTTTCAAGGATAAGTATAAGACTTGTGCATAAGTGTATATATTCTTAAAAAAGCTAAGATAGCAGAGAAATAGTCCCCTCGTTAACCACTATTGCCTGATATTTTATAAAACATTAGTTATGCAGAGGTCTCTATTTTAAAATTATTGATCTTGTTTTTTGCAAAATAAGATCAGACATATTTAAGATTATCACAAATAATAAAAGTTTAATATTCCTATTGAACCGGCATAATTTTAGAATTGACAAGATAAGGAGAATTAAATTGTGTCATATCGCCAGCTTCCTTTCCAGGTATAGGAAATAGCCGTGCTGATAATGGCTTATCAAGCTTTATAGATAGCGTTGCTACATCCAGCAGAATAGATTCAATTTTATCTATGCTTGTATCTCCGGGGATAGGAACACAATCCAGCCCACAACCACAAACTGATGAATATAACAACAAATCTGAAATACTATATGCACCTTCACATGCACGTTGCGCCAATCCATAGTCCTCACAAACTGGCAACATCAAACCAGAATAACCACATTGCCTGACTGATAGAGATTTCAATACTTTCGTTATCACTGCTGATATCGCCAGAGTTCCACTAGAGCCAAATTTACCCAGACCAAGCTTCTCATAGGCAAACGCTAAACTTTCTTCTTCCAACAAGGAAGGAGCTATTGAAACATCTATGCCTCCGTATTGAACCATATTGATTATTGATAATTTTATGGCTACTTCTTCAATACTTCTTACATGTTCACTAAGTATTTGCTTAAGCATTACTTCAGCTTCAAATAAGCTATTAGACATTATAAAAGACTTCATAACAAGATCACTATTTTCCAGACCAACTGAAAATGTCGGTGAACCTTCATGATATGCTGCCGGAAAAAATGGTGTTCCCGGTAAGGCATTTGCCTGTGCGCAATACATTAAATTTCCATAACCTTCAGGTGTTTCTTCAGAAATTCTTTTTATTACTTCTGCTGAAACCCTGACATTATCAAAATCTATTCCATAATCTGTTGAAGCTATTTTACTACTACAAAATATTATCGATGTATTTTTTATTATTTCAGGTATATATTCTATAAGTTCTGGTTTATCAACATATCCAATACTAAAAAAGCTTACGCCACTTTCTTTGCAACAATCTTCTATATCCTTAACTTGCTCTAATACGCTTTCAACACTATCTGTTTTCAAATATTCTGCCCATGAATTGGTAGATATACGTATTTCCTGAACCTCAAAGCCATGTAATTCAAAGTATTCTTTTGCTTGATGATTAAATTCGGCTGTCCTTTTAATCATATCTTTAACAACACTTTTAAGTGATATTCCTGAAGTTATAGTTCTTATTTTCATCGCCAACAAATCCCAAATCTTTTAGTTAATATACTAAATTTTTATCATAAAAATACTCTGTTTATCTACAATTTAAATCTAAAATACCTGCAAACAAGTTATACCAATCCACAGAAGTAAACGATATATGGCTTTAAATTATTATAGGGTATTTTTGCCTTTATAATCTGGAATCTATAGATTACTTTCAAGGATCAGTATAACTTAGATTCTTCGCAAATCAGGAATCAGCGAGCAGGTTTCTCACTTCTTCTGAGAACTATCATCTGAATATATCAGATTCAAGTAAATAATTTCATAGATTAAAAGCTAAACCACACCACTTAAGACTACATATGTAGCATACTTTTGAACAAAAAATAAAAGGCAGTTGTTTTACCACTGCCTGCCACCCAGTAAAAGTATTCCTCTTTATATCAACACAAATCTGCTGTTATTAACTATTTAATTAAGGAATAAGTTCCTTATATTTATAAAAACAATCAGGCGCCATGGATTGCTTAAAATCCTTAGAGTATTTACAATTCTTTAATTATATTATTACCACCACGAAATTATTGAACATACTATGAAAGCTTTAAAGGTGTTTTTGCCAGTTACTATCTTCATATTTCCTGAAATCTATACTCGTTTCAAAGAACAATATATACCCCTTTTTTCACACCTGAGCCTGTCTTTAAATTATTTATATTCTAATCATTTACACTGATCCTTGAAAGTAATCTATAGATCTCAGATTATAAAGGCCAGGTTAGATTCATTATTTATTAAGTGTAATATGCTCTTTCTACTGTTGCTAATGTTTCCCTGTCTTCTAAAACCATATTGATAAATTCATCATGAGTTACTACTTTAGCAAACAATGGAAATATTTTTTCTACTGTATACTGTTGCTCTTCAATGCTGGTAGTCGCTGTGCAGTCTGAAAGAATATATACTTCATAACCCTGATCATATGCAGATCTAGCTGTACCCTCAACACAAACATTTGTCAAAAAACCTGCCAGAGCTATTTTTTTAATATTATTTGCCCGTAATACACGATCAATATTAGAACTGCCAAACGCACACAGGGTTCTCTTGCCTTCTATAATAATATCATTCTCTTCTGGTGCAAGATCATTATAAAATTCTGAACCCTTAGAACCTTTTATAAATGCTTTACCATCTACTACACCTTTGAGAATACCATATGGGTTCTTACCTATTTCAGGGTAACCCTTTGAAAAACATATCGGTATATGAATTATATGACATTTGCCCCTGAGTTTTTCAATTGTTGCTCTTATGTTTTCTATGACATTGTTTTCAACAAGAACTTCTTTAACTGCACCATAAAGAGCTCCATCAGGTGAACAAAATTCATTCTGGCATTCGATTAATATTATTGCCGTATCATCTTTAAACATTTTAAAACCTTTCTATATTTATTTTCTTGGATACTTCCTTAATAAAATAGTTTTGATCCTTTTTTAGCTTCAATATATTTCTCTTAAACACCGGATTACTCTCAAAATTTGCATATTTAATAAAATCAGGTAAAATAATAGCAACCTTTTCTTTTAATAGCTCATCCTGTCTGTATATTAACTTATTAAATAATTCAATAAGATAATCAGAATGTCTTAAAACAGTTTCATCTTTAACCCTGCTTATCAAACACGCCAGACCTTCAAGTGCCCAGTATTCTAGAAAGTTACCTTTAAGATTTTTCAGCGCATCTATTAGTTTTTCAAATAAAATATCCGGCTGATCCAGATAACAATAACATGCATTAATATTTCTTGTCACCCGTGGATTTACATCTGTCAGTGTCCAGATATAGTAATCATAATAATCAGGGTTATTAAATATTGTTTTGTAAAACCCTTGATAAATACAAATGTGTTTATTGACAACCCCAGAAGATAACTCTCTCAACCTTGAATCCGGCCCATTGATCATTTTTACTATATGCAGGGCTGCTTTTTGACTATTAACATATTTTAGTTTTAATAAGGCCCAGCAGCATATATCTTTGTTTTCTGTTTCCATCAATAGTGATATTATATCTTCGTCGTTAAATTGCTGTTTCTCTAGCTCTATAACAATATCTACAAGATCATCTAGATCTTCTTTGCTAAACATTGTTTTTAATTCTGATAACTTATTAACGTTTTTGTTATTCATTTAAATAATTTTTAAGCTTATTCATAACTGACACATAAATACAATCAATATTTGCTCACCAGGTAACTTTATTTAGACTAATTTTCTAAGAGACTGGCCATAAATTACGCTTATTTTTTCCAGTAATCTTTATACCTTGATTGCAACTGACTTTTACAATATTTTCTTTTAAACCTGTCACACTTGCAAGATAATCCCTTATTTTTATATTATTTAATAATGACTCAATTTATATTATAGTAAACGCATGAACTTATGAG